>NZ_FRDJ01000008.1 GCF_900143265.1 Fervidobacterium gondwanense DSM 13020
TACCTTGAGGAGAGTTCTCAACAGTCCCACTACCGATGAAATCAGAAAAGAAAGAAAGATAGTTCTTTGAGACATCAATAGCTAAAATAGCCAAAGGAATCACCTCCGGATTGAGTACAGCCTTACAACCTCGCGGTACATAAGAAAACGAGGCAAAACATTTTCCGGCAAGTAAAAAGCTGTACTCTAGTTAGGCAATCTTATTTAAGAGAACAAAGTCTCAAGGAGGGGCAACCTGAAACTATTTTACCAGAGGTGTTAAAAAATATGCATTCAATTTTCAAAGACCAATTTTAATTTTTACCGAACTTATTATACGAGGAGGGTAGTAGATATCCTCTGGCATAAGCTTTACAACGCGCTCTACTTTACTGACTCCTATGCCAAATAATTTATTACCATTTCTGATAATCAAGAACCTTTTTTGTGTTTTATCAGTTTTACCTGCAAGCAAATATTCAGAACTTACGACTGGTACTAACACACCGTCAAATTCAATTTTACCGATCACTTCTTTTGGAGCGTTGGCAACAGTGTGAACTTTTGCGTCCTTGATTATGTACTGAATTTCTGAAGAGCTGACAGCATAACTATTCTTGCCTGATGAAAAAATTACGAACTCGTTTTCAGAAGTTTTTTGGAGCACTTCTTGCTCTGCCTTAATTATTTTTCCTTCCGCAAATTTTTCCTCTTTCATGTATTTTTTAAACAAGCTTTGAACATTCAATATGTTTATAACCACACCTTTTTCGACGTACTGATGCGAAACTATTACCCCTTCTGGTTCATTAGAGTGTTTCAAATTGTTGCCTTCTACCTCCATTATGCCTTTCACTCTGTCGACAATTATCCCTATTTCAAGACCTTCGTTGTTCAATATAACTATTCTTGCGTTTTGAAAGTTCTCCTCTCCACCCACAGCTTTTTCCGAATCTTTGATGAGTATTTTCAAATCGACTACTATCAGAATTTTTCCGTAATAAT
Source organism: Fervidobacterium gondwanense DSM 13020 (assembly GCF_900143265.1). Taxonomy (NCBI): domain Bacteria; kingdom Thermotogati; phylum Thermotogota; class Thermotogae; order Thermotogales; family Fervidobacteriaceae; genus Fervidobacterium; species Fervidobacterium gondwanense. Next base: position 985 of record NZ_FRDJ01000008.1, read on the forward strand.
TTACAAGCCCTGCAACTTCTTCTGTTGCGAGTGGTAACGGTGTTATGTTTGATATTTGAGCAATGCCTGAGACAAAATTCAAAGGAACGGCAAAATCATTTTCTTCTAAAGCAAATACGAGCATCTTCTCAGAGGGCATCTTTTTCCCTCCTACTTAACTATCTTTCGCAAGTTCTCAACGACATCAATTATTTCTTCTGAAACTTCATTTATCACATCAAGACCAGCGAGTTTGTTATTCATTGCCAGAGAGGCTTGCTCAATAGAGAATGCTGAATCTACAATGGCTATTTTCAGTTGTTCGAGCGCTTTGTTGCTTTCCTCTATTGCAGAGTTCACCGAATTCAGCTCGCTGCTCATAGCATTAAATGCGGTGTCAAGTGAAGTTATCTTTTCCTTGAGATCTTCAGTGTATTCAATTGCAAAATTCGACTTCTCAATTTCCTGTTCAGTTTCTTTAATAGAAGATTCTAACAAGTCCCATATTTTCGAGGCTGTTGGCAGGATCTTTTGGAGATGATTTTTCATTTGTTCGGCATTGTTTTCAATTTCCAAAGCCAAATTTCGAATGTCGTTGGAGAGAACGATAAAGTTTTTCTTGTACTCTCCTGCCCTCGAGGCTTCAATGAAACCGCTGACGGCAAGTGTACCTGTCTTTAGTGCGATTTTATCTATCTTCGCGAGTATTCTTTCAACGTCATCGAAGTATGTCCTTATTTTTCCGATGCCTTGAAGGAGTTTATCCAAAATATCATTTATATTAATTAGTTTTGCACTAAGATCTTGTACGGCGGAGAAATTTGCCTCTACAAATCTCAAGAGTTCTGGTATCATTCCTTTGTTATCGTTGACCATTTTCGTTATGTCAGTAGATTGATTCACAAGTTTTCCAGCTATATTTGAAAGTTTTTCAACCATCTGACTCAAGAACGAGGACGATTTAGTAAGCTGATTAAGAGCTGCTCCAACTTGATGACTCGATGTTGAAATGTCCTGAACATAATCGCGCAATTCCCTTGCCGCGTTGGAAAGTTTCTGAGTTAGTAAAGGCAGATTTTTCGATGACTTTAACTCGCCCGAGAGAGAAAGCAAATTCTGTGAGTATTTGTTAAGGTTTGCAAAAGTTTTCACCTCTTGATTGAGCGCTGTTGAAGATTGTATAGTAGCACTTGCTATCTGCGATGCCTGTAGCTCAACTTCGAGGAAATTCCTCAGCATTTGATCAGACAGTTCCTTTACGAGATCAAAATCCTCGTTTTGCTTTGAGATGCTGGAAATGAGATCCTGAAATTTGGTTGTTATCTCATCTAAGATTTGTGAAATCGCATCGCCTGTCTTTTTCAAATCTTGGGTAGCACTTGTCAGACTTTCACTGTTGTTTGCTATATCATTTGATGCCTTTTGCAGATTGTCGAAGACTGATTTTGCGGTCTCTGCCTGCTTTTCCGCTTCTTGGGCAAGATTTCTTATTTCATCGGCGACAACGGAAAAGCCTGCCCCCACTTCTCCCGCTCTGTTAGCTTCTGTTGCTGCATTCAAAGAGAGGATAGTTATGTCATCCGCTATGTCCAAAACGTCGCTAAGAATATGCGACAAATCAGCCAATTCTCTGCCAAGCGTACTGACAACGTTTAGAATCTCTGTGTTTCTTTTATTAATTATGTTAGCGGTTTTAATTATGTCTTGGATATAAAATGACGTGTTTTGCGATAACGTTTGCGAGTTCTCAGCATCTTCTTTAATTTTGGAGAGAGAGGCTTTTATACTTGCTACCGATTTGTTTATTTCGTTAACTGCTATCTTTGATTCTTCGGCTGTGGAAGCGTATTCTTGAGCCATTGTTGCCAACTGTTCCATTGTTTTTTGTATTTGTTGTATAGCTGCTGCGGATTCTTCGACAGTTGAGCTTAATTGCTCCGCCGCCCATATGATGCGCTCAGCAAAGGCTGTCTGTCTTGCACTCAATTTACTTTCCGATAAAGTTGTTTGCGCTTTCTGAATAGTTTCGCCGACATTCTCAGGTTTTTCCGTGCTAAGTTCTGATGGTTGTACATGAACATCTGCTATCTTCTTCTCACCATCTGGTACCTCGAGCCTCTTTTTATCCATGGTTGCCCTCCACCTCCGGTATTCTATCCTTATTTCTCAGTGACAAAGTCAAGAACTGCCAGAACCTGTCAGGATCAAGAATCAAGGCTACTGTTCCATCGCCGGTAATCGTCGTTCCGCTATAGAAGTTTCCCGGACTGCCGTATGGAAGTTCCATTCCAACATATTCGCCTTCTTCTATTATCTTATCCACAGTTAGCGCAAACCTGCTTTTTTCTGTTTTGACAATCAAAGCGTAGTATTTGCCACGTTTATCAAACGTGCTTTGCGTAGATGGACTACCTGAACTGCTGAGCAAATCTCTTGCTGAGAAGATAGGTATTAATTCCGTCATATATCTGATGAATTGTTGATTCTTGTACGAATGGATGTCTTTGATGTGGATGTTCTGTACGGCCTGGAGGTATTCCATTGGGATGGCGAATTTTCGATTTTCAACTTTAAATATCAGTGCTTTAATGTAGAGTGTATGTAGTGGTATTTTTAAACTTATTTTTGAACCCTTGGAGGGGATCCAGTCAAGATTGACCTGCCCGCCGATTTTGTTCATCGTTGACAATACTATATCCATTCCGTATCCGCGTCCGGAGATCTGACTGACTTGATCCTTTGTTGAAAATCCGGGAAGGAATATTAAATTCGCTACTTCCTTCTCTGAAAGCTTATCTGCTTCTTCCTTGCTAATAAGGCCTTGTTTCACGGCTTTTTCTTTTATCTTTTTCGTGTCAAAACCTCTCCCGTCATCGCTTATTTCAATCATTGCGAAGTTACCACTGTAGCTCGCAGAAATCTTTACAGTACCGGTTTCTGGTTTGCCGAATTGTTTTCGTTCTTCAGGATACTCTATTCCATGATCTACCGCATTCCTGAGCATGTGCGTTATGGGATCCACAAGTAACTCTACGATATCTCTATCAACCTCTACATCTTCACCTTCAACAATAACTTCTATTTTTTTGCCCAAGTTTTTAGCGAGCTCTCGTGTTGTTCTACGGAATTGGTTAAAAAGGTATCTTAACGGTATCTTTCTGACATCCAAAGCTACATTCGACAATTCGTACGTAAGCCTCGAAAACTTTCTCTCGAAATTCTCAATAACTTCTGCTGCATTATCAGTAAAGTGGCTTGTTCTAATAAGATGTCTGAGTTCGTTTTTCATCGTGATGAATTCACTTGCAATTTTGTAAATCTCGTAGATTTTAGTTTTTGCCACCCTTATAGTCTGGAGTTCTGAAGAGATTGGTGATTTTGGCTTTTCTGACTCTATTCGCGTTTTAGGTGTTTCTTGACGCTTTTCAGGTGCGATTCGCGGAGCCTCTTTGAGAATTGTATTCAGTTGTTCTAACGCACTCTTTACATCGCCTGAATCTAAGTGTTCCTTTATACTTGAAACGCGCAATGCTTCTTCTTTTCTGCCAAGTCTTTCAAATGTTTCGCAAATTGTTTCCGCCAAACTCAATGCGATTCGGGAAGTTTCTGATTTTTCAATCGGAGTTTTTGAATCAAAATTGTTCAAAAGATTCATAAGCTCTGAAATCAGGTCATTTATCTGCGATTCTGATAAAGCTTCAGTTACTTTATATGGTTGTACTTTTGGTTTCTCGTGTTCTTTCTTACTGGTTGTTTCTGACAGTCTTTCCAGTAAAACGTTAAGTCTCTCGGTTTCTTCAAAAGGTGTATCGGAAGATATGGCGTTCTGAAATTCTACAATAATATCGACTATTTCATAAAGAATTTCAATATCAGCATTTTCACCCAACTGAATTTTGCTCGACACGTACGTTTCAGCCAAATGCACTAATTCTTGGAGATTTTTGATGTTTTCTAACGACTTTATGATGTTTCCGATTTCTTGAGATAGGGAAAGTACCAACCTTGCACCACCTTTTATGCTGTGAAAAGTTCTCATGATAGAGTGGGCTACGTCCTTTTCAAATGTCTTTTCATAATCCTGGATAAGTCGATCTAATTCCTGTATTCTATCTTCAAGCTCGTCTAAAAAATCTTTAAGAGTACTTTGTGCGAGTTCATGCTCGAATTTTTTCTCCTGTGTACTTGTTTGCTCTTCTTGTTTGCCTTCTGTGTTAGTGTTCTCTTTAACATTTTCCTCATCCTTGCTGTAACTCTCTTCTTTTTGTTCCGAAGGCTCTTCGTTTAGTGATTTTGCCTGAGTCAAAAGATTGCTGAGTTGAAAATTCTCTGGTTTTATCTCTATAAATTCTGTGCTTTCGCGTACTATATCCTCAAGCTGAGAGCATATTTTCCGCACTTCGTTAATGCTGTCAAACATAAAATCGATAAGTTTGTGTGTTGGCTCAACGCCTGAATTAAGAACGTCTTTCAGTGAGCTCTCAATGAAATGTGAAAGTTCTACGACATCTTGCAATTGTAGGAAACCTACAACGCCCTTAATAGTGTGGAAAGCCCTTATCAAGTCAGTCAGCTGTGATTCAGACCACTGGTTTATTACTATTATCTCTTCTGCTTTTGAAAGCAACGTCTCCACCTCTTCAATTATTGCACGAACTATCTCAAATTCTTCTTTTTGGAATTTCATCCTTTTCCTTCCTCCAATATTTGTTTTACCAATTCTATGATGGAGTCTGGTAGAATTGGTTTTATTACGTAGGCACTTGCACCAGATTCCTGGCAACTCTTTGTTCATTCCTTTCATCTACAGTGGTAACAACTATTATCGGTAAATTAAGCGACAGCTCTTTTCGTATTCTTTTTATCATAGTTATGCCGTCGAGTACCGGCATGTTTATATCGGTGATTATACACCTTATTGATGAATTCTGTGGGTGTGATACCAATATTTCAATAGCCTGTGAACCATCCACGGCTTCTAAAACCTCATAACCTGCGAATCTAAGTATATGCGCAAGGTAGTTTCTTGTAGTTTTGGAATCATCGACAATCAGGATTTTAGAGCTCATCTGTCATCACCATTCCTGTAGGTTTTTGATAAACAACCACATTGTTTATCCTTCTTGTGTTGAAAGAAGTGGATATCCGCGCCAAAGACTCTACTTGACTTAAGAAGAGAAAGCCTCCCGGAACAAGCATTCTGTAAAATGTTTGGATGACATCTTTTTTGGATATGTCAGAGAAGTATATCAGAACATTCCTGCAAAATATGAAGTCATAGTTTTGACCAAGCATTAACATTCTTTCAGTGTCCATAAGGTTAACCTTGTAGAACTTTACAAAACGCTTTATTTCGCTATTTAAGACATAAGAGTTTCCATCTTTGAAAAAATACTTCTCCAAATATTTAGACGGTACATTCCTAACATCTCGTTCTTGATAAACACCTCTTACCGCCTGTTTTAATACGTTATCATCAATATCAATTGCATCGACCCAATAGGAAAAATCATCTTCTAACATTTCTCTCAAAATGATTGCAAGTGTGTAGGGTTCTGCGCCATTCGAACAGCCAGCCGAAAGGACCTTGAATGTTCTATTGCCGTTTTCTATTAATTCCGGGATACAATACTCTGCAAATGTTTGAAGCTGTGGAAATTCCCTAAAAAAGTATGTTTCATTGATGGTGATGCTCTGTATCAATTCATTAAGCTCACTTTTATCTTTATCCAAGAATTTTAAATATTTGAGGTATTCCCTGAAATCATCGATTCCAAGAACTTTTAGTCGTTCTTGCAACTTCAAGTTTGTTATGTACAGCTGTTCGTCATTGATGTAGATTCCACATTTCTGATAAACGATATCCCTTATTTCCTTAAATTCTCTGTAGCCAAGTTCCAAAGTCATTCACCCCAGGAGAATATGTTTGAGAAACTAATAGTCACTTTCTAAGTTATGCAATGCCCGCATTGCCGCTACGTACAATGCAGCTTGTTCAAAGCCTTCAAGATTCTTTGATGCATCCTGGATTATTTCAAGTATTCTTGGCTTTACATGTCCGCATGATTTTAGGATGTCTGAATTTGCTGATCCGATAAAATCTAAGACAGCTACGACGATGTATTTGTCTTTGTTATCAAGGAGTTCTGAAATATTTGAAATTAAGTAATCGGGTTCAAAATGAGCCATTAACCGTACAAGTTCGTATTTATTAACAGAAGGCGTTTGCTCAGAGTTGAGTAATTCGCAAGTGTATTTTATAAGCTTCAACTTCTCTGGCTTGTCCAATGAAGCGGCATACTTTGAGGTGTATGATTTGAGGAAGTCTATTAATTCCTTGTAATAAATGTCCTTCTGCTCGATGGCCTTTTCAATGAATTCGATGTCTTCTTTTCTTGATATGGCGCTCAAAAAACGCAAAAAGGAGGGGAGTATTATTGGGGTATAAATATCTATCGGAGAGATTATCGATGGGAGTTTTGTAAAGCAGGTTTCGTCGCAGATTTTCTCAAGTGATTCTAAAGCTGTAGATATAAGCATCGGTTCATTTATTCGGTTCATAACGTCTATCATTTTGTCTACATACTTTGACTCGTAGTATTCGCCTATATATTCGACAGCAGCTATAACGTTGTTCAGCTCCGGATCATCTAATCCTTTTGCAATTATTTCTACCGCATCAGGACTTTGCGTCATGTTTAATATATCGAGTGCATGTTTTCGAATATGCTTGTTTGGATGCTCGACTAATTTTTCCAATGCTTCCCTCGAAGCTGGCCAGATTTGGGCTAATATAACCGACCCAACATTCCTCGCATGTGCATTTTCCGAGAAGAGTAAGGTTGCTACTTTATCCGCTATGTCAGGCGACTGAATCTTGGAAAGGATCAAAGAAGCTCGTTCAATGAGAACTCGTGGACTATCTGAATTTAGTATATTGAGTAGGAAATCTATATCATCGTCCACGTAATTTTGCGTGATAATGTTTTTTTCTATTTTATCAAGCTTTTGAAATGTACCTTCTTCATAGGGGAGCATCCTATCCCTCCTGGGTGTTGAAAGTTCACATGAATATTATATCACTTTTTTATTTGTAAATACAGCTTAACAAAGAGTGCTTTTTTATGATGTATGGTAAAATTATTCAGTAGAATATGTATTCTAATTCAAAAGGTGTGAGTGACTATGAACAGGTACTTATTGCTCGTTGTTGTAGTGATCTTTGCTTCATCTACATTTTTTCCTTACAATGTTTCATTTAAGAACTCCGTCGTTACTTCCGGCGGTCCGGTGACAATGTTGGAACTCACCGAGGCTTCAGACACTGATGTACCACCAGAAGTGCTTGAAAAGATAATCGTTGCATACTTGCCAGTTGGCAATTCGATATTGCTAAACAAGAGATATCTCGTGAATCTAATAAAAAAACGCGTCGGAGTTGTTGATGCTGTAATTGATGACGTGCCTGTCTTTGTACAAGCGAGGGCAACAGAGGTCAATCTTGAAGGCAGACAACAGGATATTTTAGATAGTCACTCATTACCTCAGAGAGTCATAGAAGAGTTATCAAAACACTATCCCAAAGATACCGTTTTCAAGTTGAAGAGCCAGACAGGTCAGTTGTTAGAGCACGATAGTTATCAAATTTCCGTTCAAGTTTCAAACAAAGCGTATCCGTTTGTTAGGGTGACATTCAAAAAGTCCGGCCGGACGGTTGGTTATGTGACTCTACAGTATGATGCTATCTTAATTAGGAAGGTGGCATCTGTAAATAGAAAAGTAGATAAGGGAGAAATTATAGGTGTAAACGATGTAAAGTACGTTGAGGTCAATGTTTTAACCTTAAATAAAGTCCCTGTTTTTGAAGAAGATTTGCCACTCATGACTGATAAGGTCTTTCTCAAAGACGAGATTTTGGATCAAAGGTATATGAAAGATGTCCCGATTATCGTCAAAGGTCAGCTTGTTAAAGCTTATAGTGTTGTAGGTGGAATAATGGTATCAACGTTAGTACAAGCTTTAGAGCATGGGTATGTAGGGAACGTAATTAGATTGAAGAATTTGGATAATGGGGCAATAATAACAGGTACTGTGAAAGAAGACGGAAGTGTGAGCGTTTTGGAGGTGAAGTGACTCGTGAAGAAGATAAACTATCTAAGTTTTGTTGTTTTCTTTATTCTGTTTACATCCGTTGGTTTTTCAACATCTCTTTACACGTCATCCACAAATCCTCAGTTTCAAAATCTTTTAGGTACATACAAACCTTCAAAAGTTGGCGACTACGTAACTATAGCCGTTTATGAATCGCCGAGGATTTCAACTTCCTCGCAAGTTAATTCTCTTACCGGTGCGTTTATAAATGCCATAAACACTGGGACAAAGCTCGTCGGACTCGACCTGAGCAAGTATTTGCCAGCTAATTCATCGAGCACAGACAAGAGGGACAACAAGAGCCAGGCTAATGCTGTCATCGAATTAACCGCAGTCGTCAAGGAAGTGGACGCGACTGGTAAGATGTTTTTAGAAGGTAGAAAGCAGATTAAGGTGGGAAATGACCTAAGAGAGATAATAATTACCGGCTGGGTGCACCCACAGGCGATAAAACCGGGAAATATAGTAAATTCAACAGACCTCATAAACGCACAAATTTGGGAAAACGGAAAGGTTGTTTTCCAGGATGACCCGCAGCAGAGTTCTTGGCTTGGTTTGTTACTCTCTGCCATCGCAGGTTTGTTCAAGTAAGAATAGTAAGGACAAGGAAGTGATAGGTGATGAGAATGAAAAGGACGGTAGTTGTAATTCTAATCGCACTACTCAGCATATCGACAATTTTTGCAGCAAATGTGAGGATAAAAGACTTTGCAAAATTCCGCGGTGCAAGGGATAACCAGCTTTTTGGTGTTGGACTTGTTGTCGGTCTAAACGGTACTGGTGATAGCGGTACTTTGAATTCAACACTCCTGGCGAATATGATGAAAAATTTTGGCATAAGTGTGAATCCAAACGACTTAAAAACGAGGAACGTCGCTCTTGTCATGGTCGTTGCTGATATACCACCGTTCTATAAATCCGGCATGAGGCTCGATGTTGAAATAGCAAGTATAAATGATGCGAAGAGCTTGAGAAATGGGATTCTTGTTCAAACACCGTTGTACGGTGCTGATGGAAATGTATATGCCGTTGCACAAGGTCCAGTTTCGGTTGGTGGCGAAGAAGTTAAAGGGACTGCAAACCTTCAAAAGAGATTTCCGGTTGTAGGCTACATACCGGGTGGTGCTATAGTTGAAAGAGAGATACCAATGAGCATCGTTGATGCTAATTCTATTACGATACTTTTGGATAGACCTGATTTTACAAACGCTGCAAGAACAGCTGTGGCAATAAATACAAAATTCGGAGTTAATATTGCAAAAGCAGTCGATGCAGCGAGCATAAAGGTGAATATACCGAACGTATTCGCTGATGATGTGATTTCTTTCTTGGCGCTCTTAGAAGAGATAGAAGTTCCACTTGATACAATCGCACAGGTTGTAATTAACGAGCGAACTGGGACAATTGTCTTCGGTGGGGACGTGAAGATTTCTGATTTCGTACTTTCTTATGGTAATTTCGTCGTTGTTATATCCAACGGTCAGATAGGCGACAAGCAGGCAACGATTGGAAACCTTGTTACAGCGCTTAAATCACTCGGCGCAACACCACAGGATATTATCGCAATCGTCCAGGAACTGTACAAAGCAGGTGCGCTCTTTGCTCAGCTGAAGATTATGTGATGTGAAACTCTCTGTTATTATGGAGGGAGCGGAAAATGGGAATTGATATAAAGAAAATAGAGCAACTTACAAAGAATTTCAATTCGCCAGAATATCAAAAACAGCTCCGGAAGGTCTCCGAGGAGTTTGCTGCTTGGTACGTGTACGAGGTATTCAAAAAGATGTATGATACAGTACCAAAGAGTGGACTTTTACAGGAAAGCTTTGGCGAGCGCTGGTTCAGAGAGATGCTCTTGCAACAGTACTCACTAAAAGCTGCAAGAACAGACTTAAAGGACTTGTCGGATATGATATACAGAAGCTTGGGCGGTAAGACCTTGAGCGAAGATGTTAACTCGGCTAAGAGTTTCGAGAATAAAATGAATATGTTAAACGCCCTGAACTCTCTGATTTCTCAAAATAAGGAATCTGGAGAGTGACGGCGAGCTGAAAAGTGTGAACTCACCTGAATTTCCTATCACTACGTACTGACTTCCTATCCTGTTAAGTGCACTTCTCAGCAAGTATGCCTTTGTCTTCACTGAAAATTCAGCACTTGCCTCGGCGTTGACTGAACCTTTGTATGCAATCGAGCCTTGCTGGGAGACTACAACGATTTCATCATGCCTTGAGTACACCTCTACATCGGAGAACCTTCCTGAGATGAGTGAACGGCGCAGAAGCCTTTGGATTTGTTCTTTGTACACGCGTGCGACAGGTACAATACTCCGCACGACTTCCCTAATTCTATCAGGTGCCCGCTCAGGTCTATCTCCACATATCGTGTAAACATCACCGCAGTATATAAGAAGCTTATCTGAATTTGGGTTATAAGAAAGCTCTATACTGTCGGTTTCTTCTGTATCTAATGCTTTTAGAAGATGTCTTGTTGAAACGTACGGAATGCTCAGAGAGAACCTTTCTGGTTTTTCGCCCGTACCATCGGATTGCTCATTTGTAGGCCTATTCTCAATCTTTGAATATGCAATAAGCCCAAGATGGCTTGATACAATCTCAAGTCGGTCAAAAGCGTAGAATAAATCTGTATAGCTACCTTCTTCAAGAAAGCATGAAACAAAATCAAGCTCAGAGAGGATACGCTTTTTTTGGAAAACTACTTTGTTCTCAAACCTTGGTAATTTAATCTCTTCTTGTATAAAGTTCATTCTCAGGCGCAAAAGCTCATTTTGGGACTTGAGCGTAAGTATTCCATCTTGGAATGACAACGTGAGTTTACCGTTCAGTTCAGATACGAACTGTTTCACAACATCGAGTGGTATCTCGAACGGATGGAGTGATTTGTAGAAAAATGTGGTGAGAGGGAAGAATCCGGTAAAGCAACCATCTGAAGCTTTCAGATAAAGCTTCTCATTTTCCGCAAAGAATGTGAGCTTTCTCATAGAAGGCTCAAGTGTGCCGCAAACCTTATCTGCCTTTTTGATAGCTTGCCTGATTTGTTCTGAGTCGACCTCGATTATGTAATTTCCCACCTATCTCACCACTTGCTCACCACTGAATTCCTACCATTTTCTTCACCATTCATCTCCAATCATTTCAAAGAGATTTGGCGACGGTTCAAGTCCCAGTCCATCGTTTTTGCCGTCTTCAAGCAATGCCATTCCAGCACGGGCTATCATTGCGGCGTTGTCTGAGCAAAATTCAAGAGGAGGAATGAAAAAGTTAAATTCCAAAGTGTATTCAGCAAGTTTCTCGCGAAGGCGGCTATTCGCAGCAACGCCACCTGCGAGGACTATATTTTCTATTCCGAAATCCTTAGCTGCTTTTGTGGTTTTGTGCAACAACACATCGATCATTGCTTCTTGAGCACTTGCTGCGAGGTCTTTAATCGGAAGTTCTTCAATCCCTGCATCCTTTAATCTCTTGATTTCGTAGAGCACGGAAGTTTTCAACCCGGAGAAGCTGAAGTCGTAGTCGGGATCGTACATCTTCGGTCTTGGAAATCCAAAAGTCTTTGGATTACCATCTTTTGAAATCCTGTCGATTTCTGGACCGCCAGGATATCCAAGTCCAAGCAGCCTTGCAACTTTGTCAAAAGCTTCACCGACTGCGTCATCTACGCTTCTACCGATTATCTTTATGTGCATCGATTCATTGACTTTCAGTATTAACGTATGCCCTCCCGAAACCATCAATACGATGTACGGAGGTCTGAGTTCTGGGTAAGCGAGATAATTGGCATAAACGTGTCCAACGATGTGATTCACACCAACAAGAGGTTTGTTGTATCTTATAGCGAGTCCCTTGGCAAAAGAAACGCCAACAAGGAGTGCACCGATAAGTCCAGGACCTTTCGTAACTGCTATTCCATCGATTTCATTGATGTCTATTTGTGTTTCTTTCACGAGTTGAGAAAAAAGAATCGGGAGCTTTTTCAAATGCTCCCTTGCAGCGATTTCCGGCACAACTCCGCCGAATTTCTTATGAGTTTGTATCTGCGAATAGACAAGGTTAAGAATAACATCGTTGTTGTTAACAAGTGCAATCGATGTTTCATCGCAGCTTGTTTCTATTCCGAGTACGAGCATGTCAGATTCCTCTCATTATGCTGATTCTTTCATATATATCTTCGGCTTTTCGCGTTTTGTTACGCATTCTTCTGTGATGATAACCTTTTCAACCGCTTTGAGGTCTGGTATATCGAACATGATGTCTATCATTACCTCTTCAAACACGCTCTTTAAGGCTCTTGCGCCAGTTCCCCTTCTCAGTGCTTCCTTCGCTATGGCGTACAGTGCCTCTTCCGATATCTCAAGCTCAACGCCATCAATTTCGAAGAGTTTTCTGTACTGTTTAAGAACGGCGTTCTTTGGCTCTTTGAGGATGCGAACCAAGTCTTCAACGCTGAGGTCACTGAGCGTACCTATGACTGGGAACCTTCCTACGAATTCCGGCATGAGTCCGTACTGGACGAGGTCATCAGGCGTGACATGCTTGAGTATCTCGCCAAGGCTTAATTGCTCTTTGCTCTTTATTGGTGCGTTGAATCCGATTGTGCTGCCTTCGATTCTTCTCTTGATTATCTCATCGAGTCCGTCGAAAGCACCGCCGACGATGAAGAGTATGTTAGTCGTGTCAACTTTAATGAATTCTTGATATGGGTGCTTTCTTCCACCTTGCGGTGGAACGTTTGCGATTGTTCCCTCGACAATTTTTAGTAAGCCTTTTTGGACACCTTCACCACTTACATCTCTTGTTATAGATGGGTTTGGCGATTTTCTTGCAATCTTGTCTATTTCGTCTATGTATATGATTCCGTACTGTGCGCGTTCAACGTCAAAGTTCGTCACTTCGAGCAGTCTCAATACAACGTTTTCAACATCTTCACCGACGTATCCAGCTTCTGTTAGAGGTGTTGCATCTGCGATTGCGAAAGGCACATCAAGAATCTTGGCAAGGATTCTTGCCATCAATGTCTTACCGCTTCCTGTTGGTCCTATGAGGATTATATTCGATTTCTCAATCTCGACATCTGACGTGTCTTTACCGAAGAACACACGCTTATAGTGATTGTATACCGCAACGGAGAGTATCTTCTTAACGCGCTCCTGTCCGATTACGTACTTATCGAGCTCCGCTTTTATCTGTGATGGAGTTGGTAATTCTTTCCTTTCTCTTGTACCTATTCCTGCTGGTTTAATTTTCTTATCACTCTGCAATATATCGTGGAAGAGCTCAACACACTCGCTGCAGATGTAGACATTTCCGGGTCCTGCTATGAGTTTTTCCACCTTATCCGCTGCGCGTCCGCAGAAAGAACAAAACTTTTGGGCCATACCTAACCTCCTTCAAACTTACCTTATCCGATTCGGCTTTCGAACAGATAGCAATACTATTATACGATGATATTATAAACCAAAATAAAAGTTTTTACAAATTCTAAGAAGTTAAGAGTAAATAAAATTTTGTTAATAATAAAAACCGGCACCATTGGTGCCGGGATTTCTGCTTTTTATGTTGATTACTCCACCGTCACGCTCTTTGCCAGGTTTCTTGGCTTGTCTGGGTCGTAGCCTCTCTTATCGGCTATGTAGTAAGCAAACAATTGAATTACTGGTGCGATTACCAACGGGTACAGATCTTCATGGACTTCAGGTACGTACAGTACATCGTGCGATATCTTCTGTATTTCGGTGTCGCCTTCGGTAGCGATTGTGAGTATCCTTGCGTTTCTTGCCCTTGTTTCTTCTATGTTACTCCTCATTTTTTCATACAGACTGTCTTTTGGAGCTATTGCGAACACTGGGAATGTTGGGTCGAGGAGTGCTATAGGACCATGTTTTAATTCGCCTGCGGGGTATCCAACGGCGTTGATGTAGCTTATTTCTTTCAGTTTGAGAGCACCTTCGAGCGCAGTTGCCGTGTTTACTCCTCTTCCGATATACATGAAGTGTTGGTAGTTTTTGTAGTGGTCAGAAACTCTTTCTATCTCTTTATTTGAGATTATCTTCTTTATAAGATTTGCCGACGAAACTATTTGTTTTGCAATCTTTTTGTGCTCTTCTGTCCAGAGGTTTCTTTTCTTAATCATGTAGAGTGCAAGTGTGTAAAGGAGTATAAGCTGGTTGACGTAAGTTTTGGAAGCGGCAACACCGATCTCTGGACCTGCGTTCATATATAAAGTAACGTCGCTTTCTCTTGTGATTGTTGAACCAACGACGTTAGAAATGGCGACGACTTTTCCGCCGGCTTTTTTAACAGCTCTTATGCTTTCAAGCGTGTCAGCTGTTTCGCCAGATTGCGATATGGCTATGGTCAGTGTTTCATCGTCAATTCTTATCGGTCTGTATCTGAATTCGGAAGCAACGTCTATCAGGACGTCGACGTTAAGGTATTTTTCTGCAAAGTACTTGAACACTAAGCCTGCATGGTAGCTTGTACCGCAAGCTACGAGGAGTATTCTCTTTATCTTTTCTATATTAAATTCATCGAGTTCGTGCATGACTGGATTGTAGTCGTCGTCAAAGCGTCCGACCAACGCGCTTTCTATCGATTCTGGTATTTCATCAATTTCTTTGAGCATGAAGTGTTTGAATCCGCCTTTTTCAGCGGCAGATTCGTCCCAAGTGATGTTTGTATGTTTTCTTATCACAGTATTACCCGAAAAATCTGTGATTTTCATTTTGTTGCCTTCTATAAACACAACATCGCCGTCTTCGAGGAAGACGACATCTCGTGTGTATTTGATGATTGGCGTGACGTCAGAAGCTAATACGCAGAGTTCGTTGTTGCAACCGACAACAAGCGGGCTTCCTTTTCTTGCACCAACCATTACGTTAGGATGGTCTGAGTGGATAACAGCTATTGCGAATGCACCTTTAAGGTGTTTTAAGGTATCAAGAACAGCCTTGTATAAATCACCCTTGTAATTTTCCTCTATTAAGTGGGTTATTACTTCTGTATCTGTTTCTGATTTAAATTTATGACCTTTCTGGATAAGCTCCGTCTTTAGCTCTTGGTAATTCTCGATTATTCCATTATGCACAACTGCTATTTTGCCTGTACAGTCTGTGTGTGGGTGTGCATTCCTATCGCTCGGAGCACCATGCGTAGCCCAGCGTGTGTGCGCAATCCCGCCCTTTATGACTTTATTTTCTTCAACAACACTTCTTAAAGTATCAACACGACCAACGCTTTTGCTCAAGAAAAGTTCCTGACCGTTAACAGCTGCCAATCCAGCTGAATCATATCCTCTGTATTCGAGTTTTTTTAGTCCGTCAATTAGATCAGTTACCTTAAATTCATGTCCAATAATTCCAACAATTCCGCACATTTATTTCCACCCCTCAAGTTCCCTTTTTAGATTTTCGTTCAGCCCGCCTTCGACTCCTTTTAAGGCAACGTTTAAAGCGTTTTTGATGGCTATTCTATCTGAGTTGCCGTGTGCTTTAACGACTATTCCATCGACGCCTAAGAAAAATGTGCCACCATAAGTTCTTGGATCCAAGTTTTTCTTGAGTTTTTTTAGCACTCTCGAGAACAGGAAAGCCCCTAAAATTCCATCAATGCTCTTTTTGGCTTCTTGCTTTAATATATGTGAAATGAGTTTCGCAACCCCTTCCATTGTTTTCAAAGCCACGTTTCCGGTGAAACCATCAGTTACGACAACGTCTACAGTTCCAAGAGCTATGTCGTTTCCTTCAACATTCCCGTAAAATGTATTATCGAATCGCTGTTTTAAGAGCGCATAAGCCATTTTTTGCATCTCGGTACCTTTATTTTCTTCTGTACCGACGTTTAGTAGACCTACTTTTGGGAATCTTTTCCCGAGAATCTTAGCGTATTCGATGCCCATTGCAGCAAATTGTGGTAAGTAATCAGGTCTTATTTCAGCATTTGCACCGCCATCAATTAAGACAGTGAAGCCGTTCAAACTTGGAATCGGGACTGCAAGTGCCGGTCTTTCTATTCCGGGAATTCTTCCAACCACAAGTGTAGCGCAAGCCAATAATGCTCCCGTATTTCCAGCGCTTACAAAAGCATCAATTTTTTTATCTCTGAGCAACTGAGCACCAACATACATGGAGCTTTCTTTTCTTCTGAGCGCGTCCGTTGGTTTGATATCCATAGGCAGGTAATCTCTGGCTATTTCGATGGAGAAATAGCTCTTGAGCGGATGGTTCTCAAGATCTTTTAAATCATTTTCAGTACCTATAAGCACGAGGTGGACATGTTTTTTTGATTTTTTAATTTCCTCGGCAAACAACAAAGCGCCGGCTTTCGTCTCTTCCGGCGCCTTATCTCCACCCATTACATCCAGTGCTATGCGAATCATTTCGCTACCTCAAACACCTGCTTCTTGCCGTAGTAGCCGCAGTTGAGGCATACTCTGTGTGGTTGTTTTGGAGCGCCACAGTTTGGGCATGTTGTCACTGCAACACTGAATGCTTTGTAAATCTTTGCTCTTTTGTGGTGTGTTCTGCTGTGAGAACGTTTCTGCTTTGGTACTGCCATGGTTATCCCTCCTGTTTATTCTTGATTTTCAACAATTTTTCGAATCTCGGATCTATATTTTCCTTTGGAGCATGTTCGCAAACATGGTCAGGCTCTTCGTTCAAATCGGCACCACAATATGGACACAACCCCTTACAGTCTGGGTTGCAAACAAAAACATCCGGCGCACTGCTTACAATGGCCTCGACAATTCGCTCTTCTAAGTCTATTATATCACCATTCAGTGGTATTTCGTTAGTGAGATCTTTGAGCTCCTCATTTCTTGGAAGCTGTTTCTTCTGAAAAGTATACACCGCTTCGATGACTCCGTCAATGTACATTTCAGATATTTTCAAACATCTGTCACAAGGTCTCTCAACATATCCTCTGACATATCCGCCAAGAACTATTTTATCATCAGCATGAGCGAGCACCATTCGAACTTTGAAACCATCGTGTAAAACTTTATAGGTGCCGGTGTGGAGTTCTATGTTCTCAGGTTTGTAGTATCCTTCAATAACCTTTCCTTTTTCTTTTATTACCTCTTTCACATTGATTTCCCACATTGAAATCACCTCGGAACTTTGGTATGATAATTATAGCCTGTTTTTGGGATTTGTTAAGTGATAAAATATTAATAAAGTGTAAATTTTTGAAAATTTCATGGTATAATTGTCAATTGGCTTGGGAAGTGGTGGTGAATTAATGGACTGGTTTAGAAAATTTTTGGACTGGTTTGCGAATATTCCGAAGTGGTGGAGTGGTATATCAAAATCACAAAAGCTAATAATCATCATGATTGCAGCCTCAGTAATATTGGCTGCAGTGTTTCTTGCTATTATAAATGCGCCAAAATACGTGTTATTACTTACAACTAAGACGGAGCAAGATGCAGGTCCTGTTATACAGCAATTAGAGTCATTGGGAATACCTTACATAGTAGAAGCCGGAAACAAGATATTGATTCCTTCAAATTACAACGTATACGAAGTTAGAATGCGACTGGCTTCTGCCGGAGTGCTTGGAGGTTCTAAAAGAGGATTTGAAATACTTGATGAAACTTCCCTTGGTGCCACAAGTTTTGACAAACAAGTAAGGTATCAGATAGCTCTGCAGGGTGAACTCGAGAGAACTATTTCTACTATTCAGGGCGTTGACTCAGTTCGAGTTGTTTTAACCTTACCGAAATATACATACTATGTCCGTGGCGAGATGTCGGAACCGCGCGCTTCTGTTATGGTCGTTATGAAACCGGGGCAGAGTTTAGCAAAGGAACAAGTTGTTGGTATAGTCTCCTTGGTTCAGGGTGCGGTCGAAGGTATAAAACCTGAGAATATAAAGGTTGTTGATCAAACAGGTAGAGATTTGAGCGGTCTTTTAAACCTCGATACTTCAACAGCTCTCGCTTCAACTAAAATGGAATTGAAGGTGAATTTGGAAAATTATTACAAGCAAAAGATAAAAGCGCCGCTTGAAAATGTATTCGGACCAGGCCGAGTGGAAGTCATTACAGATGTAAAACTGAACTGGGAGAAGATTGAAAAACAGATTACCACATACACTGCGCCAAACAAGAAAGAAGGGCTTGTGAGGAGCAAAGAAACTGAACAGGAGTATTCTACAAATCAAACAAGTGTTGGTGGTCCAGTGGGTACTGAATCAAATATTCCTCCAACAACATACGAAACAACATCGACGGGTGGTCAAACTACTTATCAGAAATCACATGAAATTGTTAACTACGAACTAAATCAGATTGTTGAAAATATAGTCAAAAATTCTGAAGGAGAAATAGAAAACGTTACACTTTCTGTAATCATCGACGCATCCTCGACGGTTTTAGAGAGAACACCCAAAGACCAAGTTGAGAATCTGATTAGCTCGATAATCCAAAAATCAGTTGACGCAAATACGCCTGAAGGTTCAGTGACTTATGCTATAGCTTTCATTCCGTTTAGCAGAGAAGTCGAAGAAAGCCTCTACCAGCAAGTCCAAAGCATGACAGAATTGCAAAAGATGCGCACAAGGCTTGTTCTCTTATTGCTCGCATCAATCTTGATATTCTTCGCCACGTACCTTGGATTACTGCAATATCGTAAGGTAAAAGCTCGCAAGTTAATGATGCAGCGTTACAAAGCACTCCAAGAAGAGGCGCAAAGAACAATCGAGGAACTTACGCAGGAAGAAATTCCAGCGGGAGCCGAAGAGGAAGCACTCTTGGAACAGCTTAAAGCTTATTTACAGCAGGTTGCAGAATCTGCGCCAGAAGATGTTGCTACTGTTTTAAAGGTTTGGATTGCCGAGAAAGGATGATTATATGGCAGGTAGGTTAACGGGAAGGCGAAAAGCGGCAATATTGTTGGTTACGATGGGTCCTGAAAAAGCTGCTAAAGTTTTGAAAAATCTTGAGGATTCCGAGGTAGAAGCTCTTACAATAGAGATTGCAAATCTTGGGAAAGTAACAAACGATGAACGCAGGGCTGTCCTTGAAGAATTCCAAAACTTAACAAAGGCACGTGAGATGATAATTAGCGGTGGCATAGATTATGCGAAAGAAATGTTAATAAAGGCATTTGGACCTGAAAAAGCAATGCAAATAATAGAACGACTAGTCTCTAACTTGTCTGTCAAACCATTTGAGTTCATGAAAACTGCTGACGTTGTTCAGATAGTAAACTTCTTACAGTCAGAACACCCTCAAACAATAGCCCTTGTCCTGAGCTTTTTGGAACCAAGAATCGCTGCTCAGGTACTTGGAGCTCTGCCGGAGAATTTACAGCTGGATGTAATAAAGAGAATATCTTTGCTTGAAAGAGCATCACCGGATGTTGTAAAAGAAGTAGAGAAGCTACTGGAGAAAAAGTTTGCTGGAGTTGCGACACAGACAATGAGTGCAGTTGGCGGTCTTGATACGGCTGCAGAAATCATGAACAGCCTTGACAGATCAACCGAAAAGACGATAATGGAGCGCTTAACGTACGAGTCGCCTGAACTTGCAGAAGAAATCAGAAGAAGAATGTTTGTGTTTGAAGATATCCTTAAGCTCGATGATAGGTCAGTGCAGCTTGTTCTGAGGGAAGTTAACTCGCAGGATCTTGCTGTCGCTCTGAAAGGCGCTTCAGAAGAGCTCAAAAACAAGATATTCAACAATATGTCAAAGCGTGCCCAACAACTATTAAAAGATGAGCTTGAATTCATGGGACCAGTTCGTGTGAAAGACGTTGAAGAGGCACAGCAAAAGATAATTAACGTTATTAGAAGACTTGAAGAAGCTGGTGAAATAGTTATTGCGAGAGGTGGAGGAGAAGAGTTAATAACATAACCAACCGTGGTTTTTGGACAAAACTTACTAAGGGAGAACAGAATTGTGATCTGGGATGAAAATGTGTACTGCGCTGTTGACATAGAGACAACAGGCATAGACCCTTCTGCTGGAGATCGAATTATCGAAATTGCAATCATACCAGTTTACAAAGGCAAGATTGTCAAAGAATGGATTTACTCATCGCTCGTGAACCCAAAAGTTGGAATACAAACGTATGCTCAGGGTGTTCATAAAATCTCGATAAAGGATATAGAGCAAGCTCCAGGATTGGATGAAATCCTCTCAATCGTTAGGAAGTATTCGAAAGACACGATTTTTGTTTTTCATAATGCAAGGTTTGACCTGACATTCCTTGACTACGCTGCAAAAGAAGTCGGACAGCTACCATTAGATATTTTTTACATAGATACTCTCGAGATATCTCAAAATGTTTACGGAAAACGCAGAAAACTGGAGAGCTTAGCCGTCGAGATGAAAATTAATCATAAGGTTACACACAGAGCATTTGACGATGCTTATGTTACTGCTAATGTTTTTATTAAGTTTTTTGAAAAATTTGGCTGGGAGATTATACACGAATTCTTGAGAAGGTGGGCGGGGAGGGAGTATTAATGGTAAAGAATTTCATACTCGATACAAATGTTTTGATACACGACCCGGAAGCGGTTTACGCGTTTCAAGATAACAACGTTTTCAACCCTTTGCCAGTTCTTGAAGAACTCGATAAGTTAAAACGTGAACAAGGAAGAGTTGGGAAAAACGCAAGGCAAGCAATAAGGGTTTTGGAAGAACTAAGAAATAATGGAAACTTGCACGATGGTGTAAAACTTGAAAATGGTGGTATGCTTTTTATATCGGTACTAAGTGAATCAGATTTTGACAAGCATCAGGTAAAATTCTTATTCGAAAAGTACGTTGACAACTGGATCATTTCCTACGCAATGTATCTCAGGCAGACCAGGAAAGAACCAACAGTGATCGTTTCGAAAGACATTAGTTTGAGGCTGAAGGCCGGAGCTCTTGGGTTACACGCTGAAGATTACCTGACTGATAAAAGTGAACTTTCACGTCTTCCTGTCGGCTACATGGTGGCGGATAAATTATCGGATATTGATAAATCCTTACTGTATCCAAATTTATATGTGGAATGCAATGATGGATTCTTTAGATTCAATGGTGAAGATTTTGAGAAAGTAGATTCCAAAATAAAAGTATTTAATGTAACCCCCAGAAACAAAGAGCAGTTATTCTCGCTTGATGCTCTGCTAAACGATGAGATTAAACTTGTTTCGCTTATCGGTATAGCTGGAACAGGTAAAACTTTTCTTGCGCTTGCAGCGGCTCTGCAAAAGATTTTGACAGAGGGTGTTTACGATAGGATTATCGTTGCGAGACCATTAATTCCAATGGGCGGGAAGGATATAGGTTATCTGCCTGGAGCACTTGAAGAGAAAATCTCGCCTTGGATGAGCGGGGTTATGGATAATCTCGAGTATCTCTGCAGGTTGAACAGTATTAGCTTTAAGGAATTGATGAAGAAAGATGTTATTGAGCTCGAAGCTCTAACATATATCAGAGGACGTTCGATACCAAGACAATTCATAATAATAGACGAAGCTCAGAATCTTACACCACTAGAAGTCAAGACGATTTTAACACGAGCTGGAGAGGGTACGAAGATAGTTCTTACTGGTGATCCGTATCAGATAGATACCCCATATCTTGACGAAAGCAGTAACGGTTTGGTCCATGCAGCTTCTAAATTCAGAGGCAAGGAACTTGCTTGTCACATAGTACTTAGTAAAGGTGAAAGGTCTGATTTGGCAAGTTTGGCCGCAGAATTGTTGTAACACAATGCAGAACTTCTGGATAAAGGGGAGGAATAGGTGTGTTAGTTGAGGTTAACAATTTAGCTTTATACGATGTTTATAGCGGTTTTTCCAAATACAGTGAGCAGATATTCCAATGCAAGGTCAATTTGTTGATAAAGCTCTCGAAAACCTATCAAGATGCGCATTTTGTTTTCTATAACGTAACTGGACAGTATGGACTTTTTGAGGATGTATATAGGATTCTTGAGGATCTATTCGATTCTTTCGAGATTTCAAACGACTCAGTTGATAAATTCAACTCCTCCCCAATCAACAATTTTCCAAAAATTAGGGTTGATGGTAACTTGGTAGAAATAAATGACTGTGAGACGATAGGTTTAAAGAAGATATTGAAGGTTGAAAACCTGAAATGTGAGTACAGTACATGCTATTATTACTTAGAAAATCCAAGTGAGAAAGATTTGGATGAGAAGATTTTCGGTATAAAAGTTGAAATTTTGCCGAAGAAATTTATAGAATCAGACCTTTTAAACTCACTGGATAGTACTGGCAAACGTTATCTTGTTTTGAAGCTTCTCAGAGGTGAAGAGATATGTTTGTAAGAAAAATTCATATTGACGGCTTTGGAAAGTTTGTTGATAAAGACTTTCAGTTCGGTCCGGGTTTAAATGTTGTCTATGGTCCAAACGAGAGTGGAAAAACTACACTCTCTAAATTTTTACTTTATTCATTGGCAAGAATAAATACAAATGTTTCTAAGTACAAACCATGGGGATTAGATGTCTTTGGGGGTTATGTTGAAACCTCTGATGGAAGGTACATATTTGGAGATGATGAGAACACGGCTCAGAAGTATGAAATGTCTGTTCTTGAGAACGTTGCATTTTTGCTTGAGGATGATGATTTGGAAACCATCCAAATCGATAAAAATATTTTAGAAAGCTCTCTTAGGAAGAAAACAGAGAAAAGCGAAGAGGGAAGATTAATCAAAGAAGCTATAAGACGTGCTGAGCGTTTGAATCTAAATGCTTGCTTATCCGGTTTGAATGAAAAGCTTAAAGAGGTAGAAAATGAAATTTCCGCAATCAGTGCAGAAATTAAGAAAAAAAACGAGGTTTTCGTCCAAATAAGAAAGTTGTTGGAAAGCAGTAGAAAGGTTGAAAGAGAGATAAATGAACTCAACATTGTGCTCGGCAATTTGAGAGAAGGACAGAAAGCAGAACTCCAAAGTAATATCTTTGAATTGAAAAAAGAACTTGAAAGCGTTAAATTGGAACTTTCAAAGTATTCTTGGATTGAGAGTATAGAGCCATCTGTTGTTGAGGAAATACAAAATCTTATATTGCGCTCCAATTCCATCAGCGCCCAACTTGATAATGTTGAGAATGAAGAAAAGATTTTAAGAGAAAAACTTGAGCAGAAGGAAAGAGAAATAGAAGATAAATTGAAGACCTTAGGAGAGACTTCGCAAGAGGAGTTGGAAAGCGTTGGTTTACGCCTGAAACATTTAAACTTGTTATCGAGAATGTATAGTGAAAGGGTCCAGAACGTTAGTGAAGAAGAGCCTTTATGGAAAGTGTTCCTCGAAAATCCAAACATACTTGACGATGTTGAGGAGGAAGAGCAAAGATACCGTGAAGAAGTCTCAACAATCGAATCCCAAAAGCTTGCGATCCAAGATGAGATCGAAAGGAACGAAGCAAGAGCCAAGTATTCACGGGACTTAGCCGTGCTTTCTACAAGCGCTGGAATCGTACTCTTTGTTCTCGGTCTCCTATTCAAGAATCTTTCAATCTTCATGTACGCTCCTTCCGCACTTTTCCTACTGCTTGCGGTCTTATTAGCTATAAATTGGAAAAAGAAGATATCATTAGTATCTGTACTACAAGAAAAACTGTTGCAGGTTTCAATGAGTACTCCAAAGCAACCTCAAACTCTGAAAATTCTCAGTAGCTATGGAATAGGCAATATCAAGCAACTGCGCAAGAAGTATGCGGAATTCTTAGAATGGAAAGTTCAAAACATTGAGAGGCAAAGGCAAATAAATGAGCTTAAAGACATTGAGCAAGAGATAATAAGGGAGCTTTCAAAATTTGGCGTTACTGGGGCGGCGCAGATGATAGTGTCCGCTGTTGAGAATTTACAGAGAGTATTTAATGAACTCCAAGAAGTTCTATATGAAAAGGAAACTTTGGAAAGGAAAATTACTCAACTTCGTGGTGAATATCTCTCGTTGCAGAAGGAATATAAGAATATTGTAGAAGTCATTTCTGCTAAGCTTGAAAATTACAAGATAGGCAAAGAAGAGATTGAATTGTACAGAGCAAATTATGAAAGATACCAGACATTAAAAACAAGACACAGCGAACTGACTTCTTTAATAAGGCAGTTAAATGAGGAACTGGACAATGAGGATGTAAATCCAAAAATTCTTGAACTAAAAATTATCTTAGGAGAGCAGATAAGAAGAAAAGGAGAGATTGATAAAAAGATTGGTGAGCTGAATAGCCTCTATTCTTCGATAACAGTTGACAAAACAAAGTTGAGTGAGCTTTTTGCAGAGAAGGATATTTTGGAGCTCAGAATTGGCATAATCGGCAATTTAATTGCAAAACTCGGAGAGGTCAAGGAATTCTTGAACGAAAAGTTTGAAGCATTTGTTCAGGCTTACCATACAGTTTTTAACGACAAGTTTGTAAGATTCTTCGATAGAATTTCCGGAATGCCAAGGAATTTTGTTGTGATGCCAGATCTTTCTATCAAAATTGTTATTGAGGGGGACGTTAAAGACCCGGGAGAATATTTGAGCGGCTCAACGAAAGATTTGCTAATTTTTGCAATAAAGGACGCTCTTTATAAAACATTCTACGATGGAAACTTGCCACTTGTCATAGATAATACGCTAATTCGCTTTGATGATGACAGGCTAAAACGAATCTGTGAGTTCTTAAGGACTGAATCTGATTACAGGCAAATAATCCTGTTGACAAGCGACAGAAGGATACTTGATATATTCAAAGACTCAAACGTTCATATGATAAATCTGGAGGGGTGAAAATGTACAAGCGTGTCTTATTAAAACTCAGTGGTGAAGTCTTGAGTGGGGAGTCACAAAAAGGATTTAGTGAAGACCATGTTGAATATCTTATAAGGGAAATTAAAGCGGTCTCTGAGTATGGAGTTAAACTCGGAATAGTTATAGGTGCAGGTAACCTTTTCAGGGGTAGAGATTTCGAAGGTCTTCGGCCGACGATATCTGATCAGATAGGTATGCTTGGAACAGTAATAAATGCGCTGTATCTTAAAGATAGGTTCGAGCATGCTGGGATAAGAACTGTTGTTGTTTCGCAAATAGTCAGCCTTCCAAGCGTAAAACTTATAAATTATGATGATATAGATCTTTACTTTGATGCGGGGTATGTTGTGATCTTTGCTGGTGGTACGAGCAATCCTTTCTTCACAACTGATACTGGTGCGGCGTTGAGGGCAGTTGAAATGAAGGCAGAGCTGTTAATTAAGGGCACAAAGGTTTCAGGGATCTATGATAAAGATCCGAAAGTATACAACGATGCTGTTAAGTACAGCGTTATAACCTACGACGAAGCGATTGAAAAAGGTCTGAAAATAATGGATACAGAAGCATTCTCGATATGCAAGAGGTACAACATGAAGATTCTTGTAATGAACTTTTTCGAAAATAATAATTTGATAAAAGCTATTCGTGGAGACAATGTTGGAACCCTTGTTGTTCCAAAGTAATTTTAGGAGGTAAGGTAATCCCTGATGGATGAAAATAAAACAAGCATATGGTATCCTGGGCACGTTCAAAAAGCAAAAAGGCAACTCAAAGAAAACTTAAAGAAAGTTGATATAGTTGTTGTGGTGCTTGATGCTCGAGCTCCTGTTGCCACAACAAGTTTTGAGTTAAAAATATTCAAAGATAAGAAAGTAATAATACTGTTAAATAAATCTGATCTGGCTAATGAGGAACTTAATAAAGAATGGCAAAAGGAGATATCAAAATATTTTCCGGTAATTCTCGTAAACAAGAATACCGATAGAAGGAACATAATCCGCCTTATTAAAAGTGTTCCGGTAAAATCTCCAAATCCAAGAATAGTGGTTGTCGGGGTGCCAAACGTTGGAAAATCTACCATAATAAACAAGATAATCGGACGGCACAAAGCAAAGACGGGAGCACAGCCTGGAGTTACTCGTGGAGTTCAGTGGATAATGGTGGATGGGTTTACAGTTCTTGACTCTCCGGGGATTCTTTTTTCTGAAGTTTTTTCAAAGGATATTGCAGCTAAACTGCTTCTAATAGGTTCTGTTCCTGTTGAGAATGTCACAGATGAGATATATAATCGTGCTTTTGCAATATATGCCGAGGTAGCAAATGTTGGGGAAGATATGGATATATATTTGAGAAACTTCGGAAAACAGCGTGGATTCTTGAAAAAGGGTGGAGAAGTTGATATTGAAAGAGCTAAGAATCTGTTTTTCAAAGAACTTTCCGAAGGTAAGTTCGGAAGGTTTACATACGATGTTGACATCAGCAAATTCGAGGAGGTGCTTTAAATGGTCGACGTAAGGATAGTTAACTCTGTTTTGGCTTCTGCGCAAGGAACATATGAAGCGGTGTTGCAGATGCAAGCTCAATTTGGTAAGCCACAAGCAGTTAAGAATATAACCCCTAAGTACAATATAGTTACAGTCATAGGTTTCCTTGGTGATATTGAAGGTAATTTTGTCTATTCATTTAGCGAGACGACAGCGTTAAACATAGTTTCTAAGATGATGGGAATGGAATATAATACTTTAGATGAGCTTGCTCTAAGTGCAATAGGGGAGCTTGGTAACATGACTTCAGGCAGTATAGCAATGAACCTTGAAAAGCTCGGCTACAAGATCGACATTACGCCACCAACGGTAATTACAGGTAAAGATATGATGATTACTGCTGAAGGGTTAATAATTAGACTTCCAGTTTCGCTATTTGAAACAGAGGATTTAGAACTTCACATTGCTATACGAGGAGGTAAGTGAACCTCAAATAAGATCAGTGAGTTTTCACTGTTTGACATTGTTGAATATTCTTTATTGAAGAAAACGAGGTGTTATATAGATGGTCGTTGTGACTGGTGTGCTGAAAGAAGAAATAGTGGGCGTTTTTAGAGAGATGTTACCTCTGCTTGAGAACGGCGAACTGATAAAAAGAAATTATGCACGTGGGATAATCGGTGGAAATGAGGTAGTCACTCTCTACGGTTTAGTTGGTAAGGTTGAGAGTGCAATGCTTGCACAGGCGATAATAGATAAGTTCAACCCAAGGTACATTATACACTGCGGTTCAGCTGGAGCCATTCATCCTGAACTGAAAATTGGAGATTTAGTCTGCGGTAATGTGTACTTCGAGCATGATTTTAAATCAGAAAAGAAAGTTCCTATAGAAGCATCAACAGCTCTAATAGAAAAAATATCGGACGTTTACGACAGTATAAACTTTGGACCTATAGTCAGCGGAGACGTTTTGGTAAGTGACAAGGAAACGAAGATGAGGCTTTACGAAACTTTTGGCGCGTATGCTGTTGATATGGACAGCGCAGCCATTGCAAAGGTTTGTTACCAAAATGGGGTTGAATTCTGTTCACTTAAGGTCATCGTTGATACAAGCGAAGAACAAGCTCGCATCGAGTATGAACAAAATTTCAGAAAGTTTGCAAGCTTACCCTCAACGATCATTTCTGAATTGCTTGATAAACATCTTTTGTGAAGAAGTACGAATCAGCAACGGGGTTGAATATATGAGAAAAATTCGCACTAATAAGTCGGAAACTGAAAGTACAAATATCGATTCTGATTCCAAGGTTTCGTCAAACGTATTTATTGTTGACGAAAGTAATTATTTTTCGCGTATTGACAAATTCCTGAGGAACGCGCTCAAGAATGTTCCGCTGAGCGCTATTTATAAAATCTTGCGAACAGGAAAGGTATACATCAACGGCAAAAAAGCAAAAGAGCCTTCGGAGAAGATCGAAATAGGTGACAGAATAGAAATAAGGGGCGAAGATGTATCAAAGTATAACCGAGATTTCAAAGAACTCAGACCCGCAAAGATGAAGCTGAATATACTGCTTGAAGATGAAGATATAATAGTTCTCAACAAACCAGCGGGGGTATCTGTCCATCCTGGAAAGTTCGTTAATAAACCATCACTCATAGAAGGTCTCAAATACTATGGTGAGAAGAATGGATTCGAACCCTTTCTTGTGCATAGATTAGATAAGGACACTTCAGGTGTCCTTATTGTTGCTAAGAATCGACAAGTAGCACGAGAGTTAAGTGAACTCATATCCTCACGAGATGTTGAAAAGGTTTACATCGCATTGGTGTTTGGAATAGTCAAACCTCAGAGGATCACACTGCCTGTTGATGGACAAGAGGCGGTTAGTGTTGTTAGCCCGATTAATACATTCAAATCGAGATTATCCTCAAAAGCACAGGATTTAACTCTACTGCGTGTTGAGATTGAAACTGGGAGAAAACATCAAATTAGAAAGCACCTTGCTGGAATTGGCGCGCCAATTGTTTGTGACAACGATTACGGAGACTTCAGAATGAACAGAGAATTCGAGAAGAAGTACGGACTTAAGAGACACTTTCTGCACTGCAATAGAATGTCGTTTTACTTCAAAGGTAGGTACTACAATTTGGAAGCAGAGTTGGGCGATGATCTAAAACATGTTCTAAAAGTAGTGGAATCAGAAAACTCTCGAAATCCTAAGAGGTGATAAAAATTGAAACTCCCGCTCTTTCCTAAAAACGAGAAATACGTAAATACAGTCATAACAGTTTTTGCGGTACTGGCTTCGATTTTCATTATATTTCGAATGCCGAACGATAAGGCTAATCTTTCCGTAGCGGTTTATTTTGAAAATGATAAAAGCATATTGTTTTATTCAGGCACTGAAAAAATACCAGACACTGTCAAAATAGTAGTGCCTGTTGAAGGGATAAAGGACTCTCCAAAAGATTTTTTAGAAAAGGTTAATAATAAATACGTTGGAGTTATGGAATTTTATGGCGATACGAAGTTCATACAGGAATTCTACAGAACCACCGGGTACAAGAATATAGTAAAGGTTCATTACGTAAAACCTCAAGAGCTATCGAGGTATAATTCTTATACACTCTTCAAGAGACTTTGGAGAGCCGTTATGGAGAGAAGCATAAATGTGATAATTCTGCCGGAAGGGGAATTATCCACACAGGCTCTAAGCGAGTTCAAAAAGTTCTTTCAAGTTGAGTCTAACATACCAAAACCAGATGATACGACTTGGAAAAACAAAGTATTTGGAATCGTACTTGCAATGTATGTGATTGCCCAAGCACCTATTGGTGTTTTATCATTTCTTTTCTTCAATAATTATTGGCTGTTTGTCAGTGTTATTAGCATTTTCGGAACGGTAGTGGCATATTTTATTTCCCAAAACAGATTTACAAAAGTCGCAAATGTGTTTATCTTGGGAGTCTTAACGAATTTCGCTTTGTACAAATTTGAATATCTGAACGATATAGAAGTGTACAGAGGTGTAAAACTTTCCCTGACTGTCCTCCCCTTTATAGTTGCTCTAATAACGTTTCGAGATTTGTACAAAGAGAAATCTATAAAAAGGTGGCATATTATAACAACTGGTGTTGTTGGAATTGCAGCAGTTGGTTATATGCTTTTGCGCAGTGGTAACTATGGCTATGTTTTGGACTTTGAAGAAAATCTACGGATAATGCTTGAAAACATGTTCATTATCAGACCGAGGATTAAAGAGTTGTTATTCTTACCGATGTTTTTCATTGCGGGAAATGTTGAAAACAAATTCATTAGCGGTATCCTTACCTTTTTCGGCACTTTCGGTTTTGTCTCGATATTCAATTCATTCTGTCATTTAAAAGCACCGATATACATAGTTTTTTATAGGGAATTTACCACCGTTCTTGTCTCGATCGTGGTATACTTGGTACTTACTATTTTCAAGAGTCTTCTCATGATTTGGACAAACAAAAAATAAAAGCGGCTAAAAGCCGCTTTTTTATTTGTGGTGGGTGTGGTAGGAATTGAACCTACGACCCCTTCCTCGTGAGGGAAGTGCTCTTCCACTGAGCTACACACCCTGAGAAACTAAGGCTACGTTTATTTTATCATATACTCTCCAAATTTCAAGTATTTAAAGGAGATTAACTGAGGTTAGCTAAAGCAACTTTCTCTTCGCTGGTTAAAAGGCTGTCTACCTCAAGAGTCAAAATCATCTCATTTGGAAGTTTTATAACTCCTGAAATAAACTTCGCATTAGCCATTCCGGCAACATGAGCAGGTGGTTCGTCTATAACATCCTCAGTCACAGTCAAAACTTCCCTGACATCGTCTACGAGGAATCCTACTTTCTTTCCGTTTTCGAGCTTCACAACAATGACTTTAGTTTTTTCTTTATTATCAAAATCTTCAAGCATGAACTTTTTTCTAAGATTAATAATTGGAATAATCTCACCCATAAGATTTATTATTCCTTCAACATAGTCCGCTATATTTGGCATTCTTGTTGTCTTTTCGTACTCTTTAACTCTTTCTACTTTCATTATATTGATAGCAAAAACTTCTCTACCGAGATGAAACGTTAAGAATTTCAGTTCCATAACCCCACCTCCAAAAATTTGTGTAAATTGATGCACATCATATATTCTATCACAGGTGTGGGGGAAAAGTGAATATTCATTTAAAAAGCGAAATTATTACTGAAAGTGCAAATGAAATACCAGCATACATCAACCAGCGAAATCCAAGAGCATTGCTCTCTTTCGACTTTCGTTCGTTTTGGTTTCTATATGCTCGAAGTCCGATTTCAAAAAATACTATCGCCACTACCATAGCTGCAACAAAGGCTATGAAAAAAATATTTGAAATAATATATGATATTCTCATATCATCACCCAAATAGTCGTAGTTTAGAACGCAAGGTTTATCTTCGGTTTGTTAACATCTATCTGACTCGCAGTACTACCTGCAAGTTTCATAGCTTCACGCCATGTTGTGAGCAAATCTTCCAGCAACACCTTTACATCATCGAGCTTCTTTTTATCTTTCTTGATATTCGCTTCTACTAGTGTTCTAAACATGTAATTGTAAAGGGCTCTTAAATTGTGTGCTATTTCTCCGCCTTTCTCCATGTCTAATGAGAGGTTCAATTCCATAATTATATCCTGAGCCCTCACAATCTTTGCGTTAGCGTTGTTGAAATCTTTTTCGTCTATAAGCCTCTTTGCTTCTTCAATTACGCTTATACCTTTTTGAATAAGAAGCTCTATAAGCTTTGCCGGACTTGCGGTTAAAACCATCTGTTCTGTGTAATCCATATGTCATACCTCCTTGTTCAGTTTACATGTTCAATAGTTTCGAGTACTTTGGAAAAGTATTCTATATAGTAATCTAACACGTCTGGGATTTTATTTTCGATTACATCAGAAATCTCAAAATTATCCCTTCTATCAAGGACTTCGACAAGCTCTTTCAGAATCAGTGTAACGTCTGATTTATTTGTACCAAGTGCGAGTTCGTTGTCACTGAGCTTTGTAATCTGAATCGTAGAATTTCTAAGGTTTTCCATCGCTGAAAGCCCTTCAGCGAGATCCTTTATCGCCTTCCACCCTGCTTCTTCACCAGTAAGTATGCTGCTTGCAACTTGCGGTAGCAAAGTCTTGACGTGTTTTATATATCCTAAAACATCATTCAAGGTTTCTTTCAGAAAACTCATCGTATCTTGCGTTTCTAACTCGATGAGAAGCTCTTCGTCCAATCTTGCTCCTTTCAGCTCATCTACAAAAGCTACAGGAATGTCCTTACTGTTTATTCTCAGGGTCTTTAAGACATGTCCCTCTGGCAAAACACTTTTCAAAAGCTCGCCAAAACTCTCAAAGAGCCCCGATTCGAACTCCTTTTCAATACCGTTCAGAATGACTTTAACCATCCTTTTCACCTCTTCAAATACTTAAATCTTTTTCATTTCCTTGAACTTAAAGTAAGCCCTCATAATACCCGCAACTGTCTTTGCGTCAGTTATCTCGCCACTTATACATTTCTGCACAACATGTTCGAAATCCTCAATCTTTGTTTCAATTATCTCATCTTCGTCCGGATTAGAATCTCCGGGCGTTAATCCCTGCGCCAAGTAAAGATGTATTACTTCATTTGAAAAACCGGGCGTTGTGTGTATATAGCCTAAATAAGTATAAGATTTTGCTGTGTAACCGGTTTCCTCCTCCAGTTCACGCTTGGCACATTCAAGAGGGTCTTCACCGGGCTTGTCAAACTTACCTGCAGGGATTTCCAATAGTTTTGACTTTATTGGATATCGGTATTGTTCAACGAGAATAACTTTTCCATCATCGGTTACCGGGACAATAGCAACTGCACCCGGGTGGAGTACGTGTTCTCTTGTGCTCATCGCTCCATTTTCAAGGACCACTTCGTCTCTGAGTACAGTCAAAAGCACGCCACTGAATATCACCTTTGAACTTATCGTCTTTTCCATACGTTTTCTTAACCTCCTACATTTGAATTTTCTAAAAATTTATCATCGATTTTACATCAGTTGTCAGAATATTCTTACCGTCAGTTGTTATTATCAATCCAAGAGATTTTGAAAGCGCAATCGATAACACGGACTGCCTGAAATCGGAATAGGTACCTATGCTATTATAATTCTCATCCCATACTTTGAGAAGATTATCAGAGCCTGCGGTAATTATTTTTCCATCGTAAAGGATAACCTTGAATATAGTTGAATTGTGCCCTTTAAAGCTTTTTATGTCTTTCAGTTCCTCGTTCAAAACAAACACCCTACCGTCCCAGCCAGCAGTATAGATTCTTACTTTTCCGTTTCCATCAGCCACACCTTCGATAGTCCAAAGTGTCTGCGGTGACAATTTCAGGCTGGAGATTCCCTTATTGCTAACTGACACAACGTACCCTTCCAGAGTGGAGATGTATGCTGTTGAGCTTGAATAGGACCAAATATCAGTTGCAGAGAATTTTATGTCGTAAATTGCTTTCAGAGAATAATCCTTCAAATTCCAAAATAAGACCTTCCCATCCCAGCCACCGCTTATGAGCGTATCTCCCACAACGAACAAACTCCAGACGTATCCAGTATGCCCAACCAACGTTCTTTTCAGCTTTCCTGTCTTCAAATCCCAAAACTTTATAGTTCTATCGTTGGAAGCGGATATAACTGTATCTTTGTATCTCACAACTTTCTTTACCGAATCTGCGTGGTCATCAAGTACCATAGATAATTCTAACTTCCCGCCGACGTACTTCCATACGCTCACTTTTCCATCTTCATGTCCACATACGATTATGTCATCAGCATATATAGTAGATATCTTCCCAATATCGCCTGAAAATTTCCTGCTGGGCATAACGTTAGTGAGCTCTACAACCACACCGTTTGACAGAACCGCATACAGAACATTGCTTGCCTTTTCATCTTTTACGACATCGAGAACAGGTGCTTCGAAACTCAGAGATTTATCTTTAATCTTGATACCGTTCCCTACCAAAATAAGATCTTTTCCGGATAAATATACACTGTAGAGTGGAGAAATTTCGGAATTCTTGAGCTGCCAGCTCTTGCCGTCAAAGATAGCGTATTTGCCATCGAAGAAGAAAGCATAAAGACTGCTATTCACCATCAAGATAGAAACAGCACAACTTGGATAGTTGTAAATTCTCGAAGCCTTTCCGTTTTTTGTATCAAAAGTGTATACATTTCCCGCGTTTGTGCCTATGTATATCACATTGCCACTGTATGATAGAGCCGTTATCCACTCGCCCTCGAGTTTTAAGACAGGTTTAATGCTCCACCTGTCTGTTTTCTCGAGCAAATAGACTTTTCCGAGTGAGCCTACGTAAAAGAGATTATCTTTGAGCTTTAGGTAACTGATTAAAGCGTCTTCAGTTACGATAGACGCAGTCAATTTTCCGCCTTTCAATAAAAAGAGCTTTCCAGAGCCTGAGCCGACTACGATTTCATCCTTTGCCTCAGCAACGAATCGTGCAGATGTGCCTATATTGTATGACCATTTAAGCAAACCCGTTTGAATGGAATAATTCTCAACATTTCCATTTTCCCTTGCAACGATAAGTTCATTATTCTTGTAGGATTTTATTATCTTGGCTGAAGAGAAGAAATGCCTTGGCGACTTAGCTTTATAATCACCCGTAATTGAATATGAATATATCTCCCCCTGCCTGTTGCCTGCAAAAATCGTTGCTCCAACAACCTTCAGAGTACTTACCTCCGATGGCGAAACATTAATCTTACGCATCTTCTTAAAAGATCCAGCTTTCTTCTCAAATAAAAAAACACTGCCCAACTGTGAAACATAAAGATAGTTACCTTGACTATCGATTGCCTCGACAGGTGAATCCAAAGAAAGTACCTTTCTGTATTTAACATCCCTGCCAACTATCTGAAACTCATAAACAGTACCATTTGCTGTTCCCACGATGAGAGAACTCTCCATAATACTCATCGCATTAACCATAGAACCCAACTCGAACATTTTCACCAAAGAAAAATCAGCTATGTTGGAAAAAACAACACGCCCATTCTCATCTCCGCTGACTAAGAAATCACCAAAGACAACGATCTTGCGTACCCACGCATCGTGGTACTTCAAACGTTTAAAAAGCTTGAAATCTTTCCATACCAAGATACTGTTGTCCGAACCGCCTGAAAACAGATAGTTCTTGTAGAAAGATAGCGTAAAAACAGAAGCTGTATGCCCCTTTAACGTATAGAGGAATTTTAGGTTCGATTTATCGTACACCCTAATCTCATTATCTGGCTTATACCCTCCAACAGCTATATATTTATCACTCAGCGCAACGCACCTTGCCCAGCTACTGTGAGTTGTAACTGTGTTTAGGAGCACGAGCTCCTTACTCCACACTTTTAACGTTTCATCTGCGCTTACTGAATAAATCAAATTACCGTCTGTTTGGAGCTCCCAAACGGCATCTTTGTGACCAAAGAGGACGAAATCGAGGGGGAATGAAAGTGTTGTCAGCAAAATAACGAAGACGAAAATAGCAGGAAATGGACTTCTCTTCATCTCGTACAACCTCACAATGACAATCATAGGGATATTCACCTTGTTCAGAGTTATTATACACCTATTGTTAAGAATCTAACTTTATCTCTAAGCAATATAAAGATTTCAATAAAATTAATTGTGATTGACTTTAACAAGTCAAAAGTGATAAAATTCATATAGATATAAACTGAAACAGGCAAAGTGAAACAGTATTGTATCTGAAAGGGGATTGATATTATGTCTCTTGATTCGCTAGTTGGTTATATGATGTTTTCTGTAATTATCTCTGTTGTTACTCTAGTACTTGCAATTGCCTATGGCGTCGTGATTTATTTTGCCATAAGGAAAACAAGAGAAATGTTGTTAGAAATTCATTCATCATCAAAGCAATTATTCGAAATTGTTCAGCGCATTGAACAAAGGAGTGAAGTACTAAATACTGTGGACTTAAGGTTACAAGCCATAGAGATGCGACTGAAGGAGCTCAAGGAAGCTGTTTCTAACCAATTCTATGAAACAAAAACAAACTTATCAGAAATAGGTAGCTCCTTAGATGATACCATGAATCACATAGGGGAGATTGATTCTAAACTTATTAGACTAAACCAAATTTTCGAACAAAATAAGGAAACTATAGAAAGACAGCTGAAAGAAATCGGAGAAAACGTTTCTAAACGATTTGATGAAACAAAACTGAATATATCCAAAATAATTAATTCCTTGGATGAAACTAAGAGTCGAATAGAAGAAGTAGATTCTAAATTATTAAGGCAAAACCAAATTCTTGAACAATACCAAGAAACTCTAAAAGAGTTACTTGAATTAAATACTAGAACGAGCGATTTGATTTCACAAACGGAAATGCTAAAGATAGAAATTCAAAGACTCAGGGACGTTCTAAACGAACCATTAGATCTCTCAGAGTGGGTTGATGGAAATGGAACAAGCAAAGAATGAGACTATAATAAATTACATAGCCTATTTACGTGACATAAGCAGGAAGATCGGAACCAAAACAGATTTTGCTAAGATTTTTACGAACGCCCTTAAGAGAAGGGGAATGGGCAGCTACGTGATTCCGATATCTAACAGTCAGGAGTTTAAAGTGGTATCAGAAGATACTGTTGATATCAGGCGGAATAGTAGACTTTATGAAGCACTCCTCAAAATCTATCCGACGTTGGAAAAATATTCAGATAAGAAGTTGTTTCTCGGTGTAGGAGGTGTATTTGGTCAAAGGAAATATGCTGGTCCATTTTTAGTTGCTGAGTGCGAAATTGAAGCTTATAAAGGAAGTGGTTTTTCTTTATACATAGACGTTTCATCGTCAGTACTCAACTATGACCTAATTTCAAAGTTACTTGACAAAAAACGAGTTGTTGCGGATGATGAGGAAGAGTATGTTGACCCCGAGTTAGAGAAAGAAATTGAAGCTATAAGTGACATAGAGGATAAATTATCAGTCATAAGCGGAATTTCCGAGCTCTTAGAATTTGGTCAAAAAGCTTTCAAACTATTACAAGACAGTCTGAATGATTTCAAAGACATATTTGATGTTTCCAAAACGTGTTTAATCAATTTACCTGAAAATGATACCTTACATTCAAAAGATTTTGAAGATCATGAATGGATTGATAGATTGGATTTTCTTTACAAATCAAGCAAAATTCTCTTCTTAAACGAAGGATATTTATTCATGGCTCAGGTTCCCAATGAAATATCTACCTATCAATCTTTAAGCCGATTGATCGATGAAGTTAGAAAAAATGAGAGCTTTGAGAATAGAGTGCTTGAGAAATTGCTGAACGGTTCCTTTTTCAGCGATATTCAACGTACCGAGTATGAACCAGAGGAATTTGAAAATATATCAACAGTTATAGAAAAACTTATGCCAATTCCCTTGTCACCGGCACAAGTGAGAGCCTTGCAAAATGCTTTCAGCCACGATATGAGCTACATTCAAGGTCCTCCAGGTACCGGAAAGTCTCACACGATTTCTGCAATGGTTTTAGCGGCAATATTAACAGGAAGAAAAGTTTTTGTTGTATCACAAAAACCACCGGCAGTAAAAGTTGTAAAAGAAAAAGTAGAAGGTGTTTTGAAGGATAATGACTCTAACTTAAAGATTTTACCGCTCATATACTTTGACAAACAAACAAAAGCTGATCTTAAAGATTCATTGAAATCTCTACTGAATGAATATTCTAATCCGTATTACTTGGAATCGAGAATTAAGACTATAAGAACCAAGAAGCAAGAAATAGAAAATCAACTTCAGTCAAAGATTACTGATCTTAATAGGATTCAGAATGAGTATGAAGAAAGTTTAAGAAAACAGAAGCACTTTATCAATTTAAGCAATGAGCTTCAAAAGATGAAAGACAAGTTCAGATATGCTTATAACTATGATTTGTCAAAGGAGGTGTTAGCAAACGTATCTGATGACAACTTGAAGAAAATATCAAAGCTATCTGTGCTAGCGAGAAAGCTTGACAACATTTCAGAAAATAGGGTCACAATACTTTACAAAATAAACCTTGGAAAGGTTGTCATGAAAATATCACCTGTTAAACTTAGTGGAAGAGTAATATTAAACATTCTCAAAAGAAGGATTTTCCACCAATTTCTTCAAGACATTATCAACGTTGGTTCTCTGAATCTAAGTATTCGTCGCACAACAATTAAGGACCCGGCCTTTTTACAAGAGGAAATATCAAGGATAAAGAAAGAGCTTTGGGACTTGAAAAGGCACTATATAGTGCTGGAGAATCAAGTTAGAATCTTGGAAGGTATTCGTACATCTCGTGAGCAGATAGAGTATTTTTCAAAGCTTTTATCGTACAAGAAACCAACACTAATTAAAGAATACCAGTCATATATCGACTGGGAAAAGATATTGGAAGTATTTCCTGTGTGGATTTCTGAAATCAGGAATCTCACAGAGATTTTACCGGTGAAAGCAAATATGTTCGATTTAGTTGTAGTCGATGAAGCTTCACAAGTTAACTTAGCTGAAATTATTCCCGCTTTTTATAGGGGAAAGAAAATATGTATAGTTGGTGATCATAAGCAACTCAACCTAAATGCCACAGGGTTAGATTTTCTTATTAGCAAGAATCTTGACAGACTGACGTGGGAAAAGTATCGTCCAAACAACCTGACATATCAGGAAGCTCGTGCAAAACAGCTTACTGTAACAACTTCTTCAATATTAGATTTCATAATGCAGGACGAGAGAGCTTTAGCACTTCCTCGTACGATGTTGGATGAGCATTTTAGATCCCTACCCGCCTTGGCTAAATTTAACAACGAGAAGTTCTATGAGGGAAAGCTTAAAATAATGACTGAAACACCTGAAAAGATTTCATTAACGTGTTTCTTCCCAATAAAGGTTAACGGAAGGAGACAAAGCGATAAAACTGTTATTGAAGAGGCTGAGAAAGTAATAGAGATTATTACTGAACTTATCAAGTATAGAAAATGCAAAGACTTTGAACTCCATCATTTGGTACCAAAGGATTTTACCATAGGTGTGGTATCGTTTATTAGAAATCAAGTAGAACTAATCAAAGACCTAATTTATGAAACATTCGACCCTGATACTACAGGAAAACATGATATTATTACAGGAACTCCTGAAGAGTTGCAAGGTCATGAAAGAGATATAATGATACTTTCATTGGCTTTGGATGAGAGTTCATCGAGGAGTTCAACATTCTATGAGAATAAAAATCGATTTAACGTTGCAACTAGCAGAGCTAAGTACGTTACCTTTGTTGTTTATTCAAGTGTACCTGATAATTTTGCTTTAACGAGAGCATATTTCAGCAATTTTGGATTTGAACCCAATGTCTTTGGTAGTACCGAGCAACAGAAATTTACATCACCAATAGTTTGGAAGCTGGACTTAATGGCAATGGAATCGGAATTTGAAAAAATCGTATTCAAATACCTAAATGAGTACATACAAGGGAGAAAAGAAGTATCTGAACTTAAAATATTCAATCAGGTAAAGTCTTGTGGTAAGAGGCTGGATTTTGTAGTTTATAATCCTCGAAATGGTCATTATGTTGCGGTAGAAGTTGATGGAGTACATCATTTTGTTGAAGATGGTCGAAACTATTCAGAAAGCCATATCGAAAGGATGGAAATGCTCAGAAGGGCTGGTTGGAAAATAATTAACACGCCGTACTATAAGTGGTACAATCATGGATGGCTTGATGAAAATTCTGAAATCTTAAAAAGAGAAATAGAAAGGATCTATAAGGAACTTGATAAATCGCTTGGCATAAGAATAGATTAAATTATCGAATTTGGAGCTGCAAATAATTCTAAGCCCTGGATTGTCCAGGGCTATTTGTTTAATCTTAACCTGAACGGCGATCCAAATGTTTGCAATAAGCAGAAGAATGTGATTAAATATTATAAGCTTCAATAACTTCTTTCTTCAAGGAGCTGGTCTTACGAAACGATACTGGGTTAAACTGA
Source organism: Fervidobacterium gondwanense DSM 13020 (assembly GCF_900143265.1). Taxonomy (NCBI): domain Bacteria; kingdom Thermotogati; phylum Thermotogota; class Thermotogae; order Thermotogales; family Fervidobacteriaceae; genus Fervidobacterium; species Fervidobacterium gondwanense. The sequence continues at coordinate 40,461 of NZ_FRDJ01000008.1, forward strand.
ATCCTATTGTCTACATCGTATTTGGCGGATTACTGTTTGCCAATTTTCTTATCTACAACAAATACATATGGCTACTCGATATAGCTGCCGCAGGTTTCGTTTGGCATTACCTTAACCTGCTTAACACTGCAAAGAGAGTCGCAGTAAACGTAAAAGCCAGGGCAAGGGTTTTTGCAAATGAACCTTTTGAGCTAAGCATTGAGTTAATCTCCAAGAACAGAAGTAGCGTAACCATTGAAGTGATTCCGCCCGTGATTATAAAAAAAGAGCCAGTCTTCATCACGCTTCAACCAGATAAAAGAGAAGTCGTCACATTCACAACGGCATTCGGCACGAGAGGAATCAAGAAGTTGGGGGCTTATTCTGTTAGAATCAAGAGTTTCACAGAACTTTTCAGCATTTATATAACAGAGGAAATAAATTCAGACGTGAGGGTACTGCCAAATCTGGAAGAAGCCGACGCCTCGGTTGAGAGGATATTGGAAATGTTGCCCGTTTTGAAGAGCAAGTACAAACTCGCAGAGGATATTTCGTACATAAAAAACATACGGGAATACCAAAACGAACCGATGAACCGCATCCACTGGAAACAGAGCGCAAGGATGGACAAACTGATGGTGAAGGAGTACGAATACTCAGGAACTGCGAAAAATTACATCGTCTTGGATTTGAATTTACCGGGTGGGATATATTCAAAAGAAGCTTGGAGATACATCCATAAAAAATATCAAGAAGAGTCCATCAAGGCAGTTGCGGGTTTGGTTAAGCACTTCTCCGAAAGGCACGAAAAGACTAATCTCTTCATCTCGCACTCGAAAGGCATATACGACATCACAGACAGCGACTACGTCTTCTTCTTTGACTACCTTTCGGAAGTTGAGGGAGCTATCGATAACAATAATTCCACCACGGAACTGCTCGAGCATATCATAGAAGGCGTTCAGCCGACTGATACGGTGCTGGTAATAAGCATGTTCTTGACGAAAGAGGAAGTGGAGAAACTGATTAGACTGCGTTCAAGATGCGGCAGGGTTCTTGTCCTACTCATGCCGTATGGATATCGCGAAGCGACAACGAAAAAATTCAAGTCGTACTTTGACGTCCCGGTTGAAATCAGAGAACTCTACAAATTCGCAAGAACACTGGAAGAGGAGAACATAATCATCCAGATATGGCACGAGAACACGAGCTTGGTGGAAGGGCTGTTGAAGATATCAGGTTCTGAAATGTGAACAGAAGGTGAGCTGATGATATTATGACATTAGCTTTATCAAAATTCTTAATTATGTTCTTTTCATTTGCCAGTATTGAAAAGAGCTTAATACTCAATATCCATTTTTGGATATACTTAGCTCTTGCCATAATATCAATCATATTTATGTACAACAAAAAGAAACTACTCACTTCAATTTTTTCGATTGTAACAATACTATTCAGTATCTCTTTCTTGGAAACATATGTACTTGCTTGTATATCAGCACTGTTGCTCGTTTTAGCCTCGCTGAGCAAAAAATACTCGAACAAATGGTTGATAAGCTTTATCTACATATTTATCCTCAGCTTAACGCACCATTCACTGTCTCCGATTCTTGCTCTGATCTACATCTTGCTGACATTCCCTGAATTGATGCAACCTAAGAGAAATGGAGAAAATAAAATATGGATATTTGTATTGTTGATAGCATTAATCTTTATTGCTCCCTTACCTGATTTAAGGTTCAACACGGACGCTTTGAAAGAAGATAACGGTGTTGTGTATACACCTAAGGATTTAAATGTTACTCCAGAACAAAGCGGAAATACTCAAGCAGTGCAAACAAACAAGAAAAACACCGCTGAGAACTTGAACAAATCGGAAAGCTTAACTGCAGATGCTTATGCGGAGAGAATTTCGCTAATCAGAAAAATAGATTATTTTATCAACATTGACTTCATTGTCGGACTCGTAATAGGCTTGATATTCATAGCATACATCTTTACATCTGTCCTGAGAACTTCGGACAGCAAGCAGAAAAAGAAATTGGTAAAATCACTTGTCCTAAGCTTAGCAGTTTTGATAACCTTCTTTGCAATTTTTCCATTTGTTTTGAACATAGCTGGAAATAGAACAGTAGAGAATATAAACCAGATGAGAACTGCAACGAACTCAACATCATCAGGAACATCAGGCTTAAATTCTGTTGCGCAAATCCCAAAAACTTCACAAAATAACACTGCTGAGATTACTAAGAACAGCTTGAACGATGAACTCAACAAACTAAGGCTCATACTCATATTCAAATTCATCACAGCGGTGATTGGAGTGGCTTCTCTAATTTGGATTGGGAAATCTTTCGTAGAGATGTTAATGACAAAAGAAGTAGCACAAGAACAGGCGGAAAGTGCCAACGCTCAGGGTGAGGCTACCGGATACAGAACACCGCACAGTTACGATGAGATATTAAAAATGAACGGTGCACAATTCGTGCACCATGCGTACCACTATATACGCCAGACATTTTATCCAACGCTCAATCACTTGACGCCGTATGAGCTGCTTGAAAAATTCCCTTCAAAAGAATTGAGGAACTTAACCGATGCATATGTCTTGGTTGAGTATGCCTTTAAAGTTAATGTCGAAGATGAAAATATAGAATCTCTTAAACTCAGCTTTTCACACTTTATAAAAGAAATGGAAGCATTGCTATTTGCAAGAGATGACAACAGAGAACAATTCATTTGATAAACTCATTCTTTGCTTATAACGGCAACCTTACTTAGTATACTTTCTATAATCTCCTCTTTCGTTTCCCTAAGAATTTTCGATTCTGTAGTTTGGATTATTCTGTGGACAAGTACGTACGGAGCAACGTTTTTAACATCGTCAGGCAAGACAAAGTCGCGGTTGTTCAAGTAAGCCCACGCCATGCTCATGTGCATCAATGCCAGACTGCCCCTTGGGCTCGCGCCGTATTTGAGTGATTCGTGATTTCTCGTAGCATCGACTATGCTGACTATGTATTCTTTCACCTCGTCGCTAACTCTTACGCTTCTTACTTTGCTTTTTTCCTGTGCAAACAACTCACCGTTACCAACAGGTTTGAGTTCTTCAATTGGATGTCTAACTTTTTGCGATTCCAGAACTTCCATTTCACTTTCTTTATCGGGATACCCAATGCTTATGCGTACCATGAACCTGTCAAGCTGAGCTTCTGGCAGAGGGAAAGTGCCTTCGTATTCTATTGGGTTCTGGGTTGCGATGACAAAGAAGTTGTTCGATAGTTTTCTGGTTACGCCGTCTACTGTGACTTGTCTTTCTGCCATCGCTTCAAGTAGTGCGGATTGTGTTCTTGGCGTAGCGCGGTTGATTTCATCGGCTAAGAGTATGTCTGTGAATATAGGTCCTTCTTTGAATGTGAATGTGTCGTTTTTCCTGTCGTAGATGGACAAGCCTGTTAGGTCTGTGGGCAACAAGTCGGGAGTAAACTGGACACGTTTGAAATCCAGTCCTAAGGATATCGCAAGTGCACGTGCGAGGATTGTTTTGCCTACGCCCGGGACGTCTTCCAACAAAACGTGCCCGCCAGCGTACATTGCGGCAAGTACGAGTCTAATCTTTTCGTCTTTTCCCTTTATTACTTTCTTGACGTTTTCTAAAACTTTTTCATGCAATTTTTCCATTATTTTCTTCCCCTGTCTCTTATGAAGTTTTCAATCGACCTGTCCCAAGTTCTTTCCCCTTCTTTTGTGAAGAAGCAACCCGGTATTTCGCCGAGGCTTCTGTGATAAGCCACACACTCGCAGCACTTTCCTCTTTTGTCGCACGATGTGTAGGTGCATGTACAATTCTTGAGGTTCCTTTCGAGTGATGGACAACCTGTCGGCATCGATATTCCCCCCATTCTTGTTTTCTTACTTTGTAACAATAGTTCATATATTATTATATCGAACCTTCTAAAAATTCCAAGTCTTCTTTATGTTCAGTTCTCTATCAACTAACACAAGCCTTGCCGGATATCCTTCTGCGATTCTTCCACCTTTCAAGTTTAAGTCTATGCACGTGTTGTATGAGCTTACCTTTGCAAGCTCTGTCAGGGAACATTTGGTAAATTTTGCGAAGTTCTTGAGTGCCTGAGAAAATCTCAAGGTGCTACCTGCAAGTGTGCCATCCATTAGTCTTGCAATTCCATCTTTTACTTCAACAGGCAAATCACCAAGGACATATTTTCCATCTTTCAATCCTGCAGCTGAGATGCTGTCTGTTACAAGCATTATCTTGTCAGCGCCTTTTATTTTGTAAACTAATGCAACAAAGTCTGGCGATGAATGTATCCCGTCTGCTATTATTTCAAGCGTGAAGTCAAAGTATAGACCTGCACCGGTAACACCCGGCTCCCTGTGGTGTAGTGGACTCAACGCGTTCGGAAAGTGTGTTATTCTCTTGAAACCTTTTAGAAAAGCCTCCTTTGCTTGGCTGAACGTTGCGTTTGTGTGACCTATGGAGATCCTTATTCCCCTATCTTCGCAACTTCTTGCGAACGATTCGAATGTATCGTATTCTGGGGCGACGGTTATCATACTGATTTTAGATAAGTCGATGTATTTTTCGAGTTCTGTGATGTCATGTGGTGGCTTTCTGATATAGCTTTGGTTGTGAGCTCCTTTCTTGTCTGGTGATATGAAAGGTCCTTCTATGTGTAATTTTAGGTCGTCGCATATCTGAATTTCTGAGAGTTTTTCAATGGGGCATGTCACTGTGGTCGGCTGGAAATACCAAACGCCTTCGAGCGCTTCATATTCTTTGAATTTTCCATAGTCTTCCAAAGAAGCGGTCATGGTATCGATGCCTTTGATACCATGTATGTGCGGGTCTACGAATGCAGGTAGAAGAATGTGTTCGTATGATGTCTTGTTCTCTTTTTCAATTTTCAGTATGATATCGTCAAACTCAACTGAACCTACGTATTCACCATCGACAGGATCGACGATGAGGACGTTCTCAATAACCATCCGGATCCCTTCTTTCAAGAGATTTCAGTTATCCAAAATCACTGACTTGCTCAATCCCTTCGGTTTATCTGGATTTAAGCCTTTGAGTATCGCTCTTTTGTATCCTAATAGCTGACCATAAAGAGTCAAGAATTGAACCTCAAACTCTGGTCTGTCTGTCATCGCGTTCAGTATATGCACACTGCCTCCTCGACTTACAATATCGTTAGCCAGGTCTGTCTCCAATTTGTGAGGTTCTCGATATTTAGAGAAAATTACTACGTGCGCGTGAGGTGATAGCAGTGCAATAGGTCCGTGCCTGTATTCGAGAGTTTCGTAAAATTCTGTATGGTCCAGAGACATCTCTTCAACTTTCAATGCACTCTCTTTTGCTACATAGTATCTTTCTTGGCATCCTAAGAAGACGAAATGAGATTTTTCTTTCAGCAATTCTTCGCTTAGGAGTGAATCATAGCTTTCTAGATATTCATCAGGTGATATTGGGTATCTCTCAATTCCGTTGAGAAATAATCTCAAAATCGCAGAAAAACTCGAAGTCATTACAACGGATTCTTCATGTGCAAAATCGAGTTCGTAATTCATATCACACAAGGCACTTAAAGGGCTATCCTTTTCACAAGTGATACCTATGCTTTCTATCTTACCTTTCAGCATTTCAGCAACCTTTAACGTCTCCGTTGTTGTTCCGGTGCGCGACAACAAGAAAGCTACATCGAACTTTCTCGCAATTTCATCAGCGGTATTTTCCAGCAACACTTCACCAGAACTCGCAGCCTCTGCAAAAATCCCTTGTTTTTTCAAAATTTCAGATAAGATTAGCCCGGCGTTATACGAACTTCCACAGCCGATGAAGATGTATTTCTTACTTTTTGAAAAGCTTGGTGGGGTCAAGTTATTAGCCATACCAATTAGATTGTTGACCCTTATGATTTCTTCGTAAGTTTTGTAACCGAAATCCATGTCTTAACCTCCTCTAATTTTAAAGTGGCAAAGCTAATTTGCCGAGAATTGATGTTTTCATTGCTCCAGTAACTACTTTTTCATGAGCCAAACCCCTTAGGAATAGCTCTCCCAAGAACGCAATTGCTGTTGCTTCTCTAAAGTCTATCAACCACTTGTCAGGAACAGTAATTTCATAGCCAAGGGTTTTTATATCCCAGAGCAGTGTTTTGTTGTATGCTCCTCCGCCAACAACTACAAGTTTCTGTGTATTTGGCAGGTGTTGTTTTAAATTAATTGCTATCATCTCTGCTGTAAAGCGCGTTACCGTTCTTAATAGATCTTCTTTAGATGTTGAAACGGGTGTTTTTAGAAATCCTTCGTTGTAAACTTCTCTTCCAGTTGTTTTAGGTGGCTTTTTGTGTATGTAGTCAGTATTTTTTTCAATCAAGTATTCCAACAGTTCATTATTTATCCTTCCTTGTGCTGAGAGTTTGCCATTATTGTCATATCGGATGTTGAAATGTTTTTGGCAAACTAAATCAATCAAGCAATTACCTGGTCCGGTATCAAATGCCACAAGATTGTTGTTATTGTCATATGCTGTAACATTGGAGATTCCACCTATATTCAATACAGCTGTTTGTTGGTCCGTTAGCAAGAAAACTGAATCTAAATATGCACTAATAGGTGCTCCTTGCCCGCCTAAAGCTACGTCCTTTTTTCTAAAATCGTAGATCACAGGTTTTCCAAGCTGTGTAGCCAAAACATCGGCTTCTCCTATTTGAAGTGTTGCCCCATGCTCTGGTAGGTGGTAAATAGTTTGTCCGTGGTATGCTACAAAATCATAATCCCAACCCAGCTGGTTAATCATTTGAGCGTGTATCTGTGCGAGTTCAAAGTTTAGAAGTGTTATATTTTCAACATTGGAAAGAGATTTATTGTATGAATCCACTATCTTTTTTTGAAGTTCTTCTTCATATGGAATCGTTAAAGCACTTTCTACACGAAAGTTTATAGCCTCGTAGTTGTATGTAAAAACAACATTGGCAATATCGAGACCATCTGCAGAAGTACCGGACATCAAACCGAGTACTTTATGCACAGGCTTGTTGATTGAGCTGAGGAACTCGTTCCAATCCCAGATTTTGATTAGCTTGTTCAATCTCTTCACCTCACTGAAAGATGCATACGCGTTAGCGTAGTAAACGAGAGAATATAACGTTATGTAGTAGAGTGCGGATTCTTTGGATTCTGTCGTCCCATCGATTGTAAAAGACTTTGTTGGTTAGGAAGATTACGTGGAGTCCTTCTTTGGTAATCCAGAGGCTTGTTCCGGTGAAGCCTGTGTGGCCGAACATGGTCTCGTTTCCAAAATCGCCTGTGCTACCACCCTTGACAGGTGCCATCCATCCTATGTGCCTTTTGAAACTCGGGTCAGCCGGGTCTTGAACCAAAGTTTGAGTGAAGAGTCTTACAACGTTCTTCGTTACGTATTCTCCACTGAGCAGTCTTTTAACAAACGTATGTATGTCTCTGACTGTGGAGAAGAGTCCGGCGTTTCCACTCACGCCACCGAGGTAGTACGCAAGTTCATCATCAGGTTCGCCTCTAAGCCTCTTGCCCTCTCTTTCACTCGTCGGTGCACAGCATTCTATATCCTTAGGTTTGAAACACGTATCTGGCAAATTAAGTAATTTACTTACATAGGAATCAAAACTTTCGTTGGTGATTTTCTCTACAATCGCCATTAGGGTTATGAAGTTCAAGCATGAATACTGCATCTTACCTTTGCACGTAGGCTGTATCCTGAGCACTTCTCTCTTTAGATCTTCACCCTTCAGTATACGCCATAAGTCGCTGTAAGGTTGCATTCCGGAAGTGTGTGTTAAGAGTTCGAATATCGTGATATTTGCTTTTTCACCTTCAACGTCTAAGAAATGCCCTACCTTGTCATAGAGGTTTAAATACCCTTCTTCAAATAATTTCATTATTCCAGTAGTCGTGGCGATGACTTTTGTTAGACTCGCCAAGTCATAGATTGTGTTCACATCGGTTGATTTAATTTCATCAACGGTGCCGTACGTCTTTTCATAGAGAGTCTCGTTCTCAGTTCCAACGAGCAGAACCGCACCTGGATAGATTTTACTTTCAATGCCTGATTGTATGATTCTATCGACGTTGCTCCAAAGATTAGCAGATGCCACTTCAAACACCTCTTTTTTCTGAGCTGCTCTTTTTATGTTCCCTGCGGAAAGTAGCAAGCCACTTTGTGGTCTTCTCCTAATAACTGTGGTTTTTCTGACTTACATATATCCTGTACGTATGGGCACCGCGGATGGAATGGACAACCTGACGGTGGGTTTATTGGACTTGGTGGTTCTCCTGTCAAAGTTACTTTGCTGAACTTTCTCTGCCTCGGATTCCAGCCCGGTACCGCTTGAACGAGAGATATTGTATAAGGATGCTGAGGATTCGTGAAGATTTCCTCCGCCTTACCCTCCTCAACCACACTGCCAAGGTACATGACGTATATTCTGTCGCTCAAGTACTGCACAACATCCAAGTTGTGCGATATGAATAGATAGCTCATCTTGTATTCGTCGCGGAGCTTAAAGAGTAGATTAATTATCTGGTTTTGAACTGACACGTCGAGTGCTGAAGTTGGTTCGTCACAGAGAATCAGCCTTGGTTTAAGTGCTATGGCACGAGCAATAGCTATTCTCTGCCTTTGACCACCTGAGAATTCATGTGGGTATCTCTCTAACATATCGGTGTTCAGACCGACTCTTTCTAAGAGTCCTTTTACGTAATCTTTCTCTTCGTTTTTGTTATCAAAGAATTTGTGCGCTCTAAGAGGTTCTGATATTATATCGTAAATGCTCATTCTCGGGTCGAGCGAATCGAACGGATTTTGGTATATCATCTGAACGTCTCTTCTGAACGTGCTGTGTATCCGCCCGAGCTTGTAAGTTATGTCGTGCTCACCATTCTTGTGAAATATTATCTTTCCATCTGTCGGCTCGTGTATTTTTACTATCAGCTTTGCAAGGGTTGTTTTACCGCAGCCTGATTCCCCCACAACGCCTACAACACTATTTTCTTCAATCGACATGGTTACATTTTCTAATGCTTTAACCCAACCTTGCACTTGTAGAAAGACTCCACCTCTTATTGGAAAGTACTTTCTAAGATTTATTACATCAATGATTTTCATCTAATTTCACCTCACAAGATCCATTAAACTTCGGCTCTTTCTTTGGTATAAAGATGGCAACTGACAAATTGTGAGTTCACACGTGTTATCTCTGGTTCGACATTTTTGCAAACGTCCATAGCGTGTTTACACCTCGGGTGGAACGGGCAACCTTGGGGAATCTTTGTTGAGCTTGGCACGAACCCGGGTATGTACGGTAATTCCTTGCCCTTCGCGGAAGATTTTATATTCGACTCAAGAAGTCCGCGCGTGTAAGGGTGGAGAGGTGATTCGAAAATGCTATACACACTGCCTTGCTCAACTATTTTGCCGGCATACATGACAATAACTCGGTCAGCAATCTCGGCAACAATTCCTAGGTCATGGGTTATGAATATCGTGGACATTTTAAATTCTTCTTTTAATTCACTCATCAGGTTTAGCACTTGAGCCTGAATTGTTACGTCGAGTGCTGTTGTTGGCTCGTCTGCGATGAGAATTTCTGGATTTGTTATCAGGGCTAAAGCTATCATTATTCGCTGTAGCATGCCACCGCTCATTTGGTGTGGATATTCATCATAGCGTCTTTCTGCATCTGGAATGTGAACCTTCTTAAGCATTGAAATTATGAGCTCTTTAGAGTCTTTTTTCTTTATACCGAGGTGTTTCTCAACAACCTCTGCTATCTGGTGTCCAATGGTGTAGAGAGGGTCAAATGATGACATTGGCTCTTGGAAGATCATAGTAATGTTTTTTCCACGAACTGAATTCACGACTTTCTGAGAATCTAGCGGCGTGGATTTGAACTTAATTTCCCCGGAAATTATTGCCGGTGGGGATTTCAATAATCCTATTATGGCCTGAGCTGTTACGCTCTTTCCACAGCCTGATTCACCTACTATGGCCAAGGTCTCCTGTCTTCCGAGAGCGAAGGATATTCCATTAACAGCTCTTACGATTCCTTCGGGTGTCTTGAAGTGTACTTTCAGGTCTATTACTTCGAGAATATTTTCAGAATTCTTGTTTTCGTGTACTGTCATAGGCGACATCCTCCTATACCTTTTCAACGGTCCTGTATGGGTCGATTGCGTCTCTTAAGCCATCACCCATGAAGTTGAAAGCCAAGACAGAAATCATAATGAATGCACCTGGAATTATAAGCCACGGGTGTACTGCAATCTCCGTGAGTGATTGAGCGTCTTTTAGCAATAATCCCCAGCTTGTCATTGGTTCTTTGATTCCAAGCCCAAGGAAGCTGATAGTGCTTTCACCTAGTATCATCCCGGGAATCGATAGAGTCGCGACGACTATTAAGTAGCTCGATAGGTTTGGTATGATGTGTCTTGTTATGATTTTGAAATCTTTAGCACCGCACACCTTTGCAGCGAGGACGAAATCCTTTTCTTTTAGGCTCAAGGTCATTCCACGTACGACCCGCGCAACTCCAGTCCAGCCAATGAACGAGAGAACGATTATTATTCCAATGTATACCCAAGTGCTTGGCCAGCTTGGAGGGAGGATAACTGATAGAGCAAGCCAGAGCGGAATGCGTGGGAATGACCTCAATATCTCAATAAACCTCTGGATAGCTATGTCTATCCAGCCACCGTAATATCCCGAAATCGCACCTATTATCGCTCCTATGACCAAACTAATGAACGTGCCAAGTAGACAAGCTGTCAGAGAAACTTTCGAGCCGACGAGTGTTCTTGAGAAAACATCTCTTCCAAACCTATCCGCACCGAATAAGAGTATCATTGCCTCCTGAGGGTCTGCCTCAAGTCCGAAAAGATGCAACTGACTCTTAATTCCGAAGAATGAATATTCTTCGCCTTTTACGAACAGTCTTATCTTGTAGATCTGAGACTTGTCCTCTTGGTAGTTGAGCAGAAAGGTTATTGGGTCTCGTTCTTTCTTCAAACCGTACACAAATGGACCTACGAACTTCCCCTCGTGGAAGAGATGGATCTTCGTTGGTGGAGCGTAAGAAAACTTTGAATGAGTCGTCTTGTAGCTGTATGGGGCTATAAAATCGCTGAAAATCATCAAAATATACAAAAAGACGACTATCCAAAAACCGAAAACGCCGAGTTTGTGTTTTTTAAATTGTCTGATTACTCTCTTAGAAATCATCGTTTCCACCCCTTAAGCAACCCTGATTCTTGGATCCACAAGGGCTAATGTTATATCAGCGAGTAAATTGCCTATCTGTGTTATCAGAGCGATGAACATGAGAAATGACATAACTAAATATTGGTCATGATTGAGTAGGGCATTGTAAAAGAACGGTCCTATCGTTGGCAAGTTTAAGACAATAGATGCGAGGATTGTTCCGCTAAAGACATTCGGAAGTTCCATTCCTGCAATGCTTACAAGCGGGTTTAGTGCATTCTTTACCGCATGTCTTCTTACAGTTCTTTCATCCAGTCCCCTCGCTCTGAGTGCGTTTACGAATGGTGAGCCAACAGTATCGAGCAGATTTGCACGCATTACACGATACAAACCTCCGACGCCACTAACACCGATTACTATAAGTGGTATCCACAGATGTTTTAAAAGGTCAATGAATTTAGCCACTGACCACGGTGTGCCTATGAATTCTGGCGAAAATAGTCCACCTATGTAGGTATATCTTGCGTTGAGTGCGAAAAACATTAAGAGCAGTGCCAAGAAGAATTCTGGAATAGATATACCAACAAAGGCGATAACGGCAAAAGTGTAATCCCAAAAGCTGTAAGGATGGAAGGCCGAAAAAATTCCAAGAGGAATAGCTATAACCCATTGGAGAAGTATGGTCATTAAGGAAATTCCAACTGTCCAGCCCATTCTTTCCCATATCAAATCAAAGACAGGCCTCTGGTAAGAAAAGCTGTAACCGAAATCCAGCTTCGTTACGATATTCTTAACCCACAGCATGTATCGATAGTAAGCGGGCTTGTCAAGACCAAGCTCCTGGCGTAATGCTTCAATCTGTTCAGGAGAGATTCTCGGATTGTCAAGGTACTGAGAAAGGAAATCACCCGGTTGAAGCTCGGTTATTATAAAACATATTATCGAAATAATTACCATCATTGGAATCATTATGAGTACCCTTCGAATAATGAAGCTTGTCAAATTGCTCATCCAATTCCCTCCAATGTACAGCTTCTTAAAAAACGAGGGGAGCGAAGCTCCCTCTCTTTTGGTTAACTTCGCATATTGTGGATCCTTTATTTTCTAAATGTTGTCCATACGGTGAATGTTGGTAATCCTTCCTTCGATTGGACAACATTTCCTATACTCTTGTGACAGCCAAAGAAGTTCATCTGCCTTGCTACGAAAATTACTGGTAAGTACTTGTAATACAGTTCCTGCCACTCATCGTATAGAGTTTTTCGCTTTTTTTGATTCATTTCGATCTGTGCTTTTTCAAATATGTCCCAAATTCGTTTCTCCCAATCAAACATTTCAGAGAATACAGGTGATGGAGGATTCGTATTCTTATCCATTGTTGAATAGTGCCAGTAGTACAGCTGCTGACCTGGTTGCCATATTGCTTTCCTAAGCTGTGGGTCTGGTTGGTTACCGAATGCGCGGATACCACATTCGAAGTTACCTGCGCCGAACATTTGTCCAACGACTGACGAATCAAGTATTTGGAGATTTGTTTTAACGCCTATTTTCTTAAGTTCCTCACTGAATACATAAGCAATTTGTTGGTAATCTTTTGGTTGGTTTTGAACAAGTATTGTGAATTCAAACGTTGTGCCGTCGGGGAAGTCTCTTAAGCCGTCCTTGTTTTTATCAACTAACCCGAGTGAATCAAGAATGCTCGCGGCTTTCTTCAAATCAAACGACCTCATCAACTGCTCAACCTTTGGATTGTAGAACGCTTTATTCGTCGGTAGTACAAGACCACCACCAGGAATTGCGAGGCCATTGTAGATTTCTTCAATTATCCTTTCTCTGTTTAAAGCATATTCCATAGCTTCTCTGAATTCAGTTTTCCTGAACAACTCTCTTAGCTTTGGATTAGCGACATCAAAGTTGAAAGCTATGTGGACTGGGCTTGGAGTAGAGCCTATTGGTTTGGAAGCAAATAGTAGATATGGGGCATTCCCAGCAACTTCGATTTGCTTTAGTCTTGGATAATCTGATGCCGAAACAGCAGTGTAATCTATTTCACCAGCAATAAATTTAGCTAATCTTATCTCTGCGTCCTTTATGATTAGATATTCCAGCTTATCGAAGTAGGGAAGCTGGTTGCCGTATTTATCTTTTTTCCAGAAATAAGGGTTCTTCTCAAGGACGATTTTCTGGTCAACTATAACTTGTGAAAGTTTATATGGTCCATTGACTACGATCTCAGAAGGAGGGGTATTTGTTAGCCAGAGTTTATTAACAGATGCTAAGTCGTTCTTATCAATAAGGGGTTCGAGCTTGTGTTTTGGATATATGTACACGGCGGTTAAGACTGTTAAGAATGCGCCATATGGTGATGGTAAGTCTGCTCTTACAACCTTGTTGTTAATCTTCGTCCATGTGACGGGTTTATTCACGCCCTTTTCATCTGGTATCGTGAACCTGTCGACCGAATTACCGCGAGCATATTTGTTCATGACAAAGTATTGCATCGTAAATATCACGTCATCTGCCGTTATCGGTTTGCCATCAGACCAGTATGCATCTCTTATGTAAAACCATACTTGCTTTCCATCACTTGAGACAGTCCATGATTTTGCAATTGCAGGTCTAATCTCGTTTGTTATAGGATGGTATTCAACGAGTGGGGACATAAGTGGTCCCATGATAACACTGTACGCCGATGAATCAAGCGAACCGTAGAGCAGGAATGATTCAGGTGTTGAAGGCAATGCTAATCTTAAAGTACCACCGAGTTTCGGCTGAGCAGAATTTGTTAACATTGCGTCTTCTATGAAGAAATCCGTTGCCGTGAAAACCACCGCTATCAGAATCCACAGAACAAAGAGAACCCTTTTCATGCCCCTTCACCTCCAAAGTGAGATAGTCAAACTTATTATATTCCCTATTCCACTTTTCTCAAAATAAAGAAAAATTGAGAGAAGAGGAGCTTATGAACAATAATTGACCTTATTTTTTGATTTCTTATGTTATGTCAAAAAAGCAAGAAATTGTTAAAAGATATAAATGTTATATCATTAAGATATACGTCTGAAACTCTGCCAATCACTTCTTTGGCCTTGATTTAGATTTGACCTGAAATCGTAATGTCATACCTTTGAATACGTTTTATGCTTTAGAAAGATTTAATTTTACATATATGAGTGTAGTAGTAAGTAGTAATAGGTAAGGTATGCACGCTTTTTACGGTTGATGTTATTTCCGATCTGAAGGAATGGTTCTTTGGAGCGCACTGCGTCGATAGTACGAATAGTCAAGTTTGTTTTGCAATCAAACAGTCTCAGATATTGTCCATGCTTCTTGAGATAAAACTGGGGTGAAATAACTAGTGTAGATGGTAAGCCAGTAGACACTGTAGTTTATTTTTAGACATCTGTGGATTCATGTTAAATTCGAAAGAAGTATGAAGTGAGTAGAACGGCAATTTCCGAAGTTCAGCCGCACCTTATCTGAAATCAGACAAACAGCACTTTAAGTGCCGAAAGAGATGAATCCTTCTGGTTGAAGTTCTTTAAAGGATTTTGGGTAGTGGAAAAGAAATTGTTCAATTCTTGCGATATGGAATCACCTTGGTTCAGATGGAAAATCACGATGTCACGCGAAGAGTTTGAACAGAGTATCAGTAAGAGACTTCCTGCCAGAGAAAAAGCAGACCAAATATTGAAAGTGGATGCGGTGAGAACAGTTGAAGGTAAAGTTATACATGTTAACGAGCTCAACTCTCAATGGTGAACATAAAGATTTAATCGCCATTTGAAGAGGTAAGAGTGGCTTAGTCATAACCTTGCGGATCATAGCAGAGAACGGTGTGTACGATGTTGATAAAGAGTACAACATACGTTTCGTTAGAAGGCTGACTAAATCGATAACAGGCTTTTCAAGAGACATTCTTCTCGAAAGCAACGCTTTGACAATTGTAAACGACTATTCAGTTGTGCCGAGTGGTTACTTCGAGCTTCTCGTTGAAAGAAGAGACAATAGAATACCTCAGGTTACATTCTACGGGGTGGCAATGACCACGATGTTGGTATGAGTCAGTATGGTGCTAATAACCTGGCAAGAAGGGGAAGAGATTATCAAGAGACTCTTAGTGCATTGTAAGAAGAGGAAACTGTGAAAATGGATTAATTCAATCAGGAGGACAATGAAGATGGTAAGGAATGGAATCGATGTGCTTGATTATCAGTCTCTCAAAAATTACAGAATAGGCTTGGTCAGTAATTATTCTTCAGTTAATTCTAAGGGTGAACTGCTTACAGACATACTTCTAAGTAAGGGATTAACTCTTAGAAAACTCTTTATACCAGAGCACGGACTTTATCTAGCAGCAGACGGAATGGAGATATCTGATTTTTTTCACCCTAAGTTAGGAATTCCAGTTATAAGCGTTTACGGAACTAGAGATGAAGTCTCTTGTGAGATGCTCGAAGATGTCGATTTGATAATGTACGACATTCAAGACGTGGGTCTTAGATATTACACCTTCATCTACGCTTTAGCCAATATGATGAAAGCTGCAGCAAAGTGCGGCGTAAAATTTCTCATCTTAGACAGGTTTAACTTGCTTGGAAGAAAGGTCTTTGGCCCAAGAATGCCAGAGGGTATTAATTCAATAATCGGCGGTTATGAACTTCCTGTACAGTATGGCCTGACAACGGGTGAACTCGCATTGTATTACAAGAAATACCTTAAGCTCGATATAGATTTGGAGATTGTACGGTGCGAAAATTGGAACGGGGAGGCGTTTCCAGAAACAGGAATTTTTTGGAACGTTCCTTCCCCTAATCTTCCAACGTTTTCATCACTATTGTGCTACGCAGGCATATGCTTTTTCGAAGCAACTAATTTGAGCGTTGGAAGGGGCACTACAAAGCCTTTCGAATTCTTAGGTGCACCCTGGGTTGATGAAAATGACATGTACGAGTATCTCAAGCATAGATTTCCGAATCTTTTCTGCCGGAAACGGCAGTTTATACCTCAGTATAGGGAATACGCACAAAATGTATGTAACGGCGTTGAATTTTTCCCAAAGCAGGATGATAACTTCTTTGAAATCGCGGTTGCATTGTTTGAGTATTTTGAAAAATATGAAGAGTTTAAAGTTGATTATCAAAGGTTGGAAGTTTTCACAGGTGTGAGGGAATTCATGAAAAATAAAGAAAAATTCTTGAGTTTTGACCTTTGTTCATACCTCGAGTATGTGGAGGATCTACTCTTGTACAATTAAAACCGGAATCTTAGGAGGGGATTTAGTGAGAAGGATAAACGAGGAAAGTATCGGAAAACTATTTATGATTGGCATTTACGGTACGGAGCTAACAAAAGAGACGAGAGATGTTCTTGCACACATAAGACCTGGGTCTGTCATTCTTTTCTCTCGCAATATAGTAGGTCCAGAGCAAGTTAGGAAACTGATAGATGATATATCCAACTTCCTTGGTTACAAACCTATCATCGCTGTTGACCAAGAAGGCGGGAATGTTGTGAGGCTGAAAGATGGATTCAACACCCTCCCAAGTCCAATGGCTTGTGCTGCAAGCCGCGATGTAGAGCTCTTCAAGAAGGCAGTCTACTTAACATCCTTGGAGATGAGAGCAGTCGGTGTGGATTGGAATTTGGCCCCTGTTGTAGATATAAACGTTAATCCGTTGAATCCAGTAATCGGAATACGCTCTTTTGGCGACGAGCCAGAAATTGTAACTAAGTTTTCGAACGCTTTCGTGGAAGCGTCGGAAGAGGCAGGAGTTGCGACGTGCTTAAAACACTTCCCCGGTTTGGGAAGCGTTTCAATCGATCCGCACTTTGACCTGCCAGTCATAAACAAGACAATTGATGAACTACTCAATTTTGATTTGGTACCTTTCAAAAATGTGAAATGCAATGCATGGATGCCGTCTCATGTGTACTTTCCAAGAATTCAAAAAGATGGTCTGCCAGCCTCTCTATCTTCAGAAATAGTAGATATAGCCAGAATTAGACTTGGTTTCGACGGTGTTATAATAGTTGATGATTTACTTATGGGAGGTACTGGCAAATTTACAATAGAAGAAAAAACGTTGAAAGCATTCAACGCGGGGAACGATATCTTGACTATCTGCCACGAACCGGAAAAACAAATAAGAGCATTCGACAATTTCTGTGAATACGTTAACCAAAATACTGACCTGAAAAGGCGAATCATAGAAAGTTTAGATCGTATAGAAAATTCATTCAGCAAGGTTAAGTCTCACGCTCTTTTTGAACACATAGATAATGGACGTTTTGTTAGAGAAGCAAAGGGAACGATAGATGAGCTCGTTAGAAAATCCATCACCATTGTAAATCTGCGCGATTATTCATTGCCTCTCGAAGAGGTAGACATGGTATTAACAATGCTTGGTGTTCCTGGTTCTCCAGTTGTGGATCAATCTCTGCCAGTTCCTCAGATAACGCAAGAACTTTCAAGACTATTCAACGCTTATTTTGAGATTATCTCTGATACGAAATTGCCAGAAATAGAGAAAGTTAAGGGTAAAAAAATCCTCTTATTCACTTTCGATATGTACAGAAGCAAGTCACTCGTTAATTTCATAAAAGAGCTCGACTCATATTCCAAACTGCTACTTATCGCTCTTAAAAATCCATATGATGCTTTTTATTCGAGAAACTCTATTGTCCTTTACGGTTCATCGGCGACACATCAGAGAATATTGCTTGACGTACTTTTAGGAAAAGTACATGCCGAAGGTAAACTACCAGTCAAACCATTGGAGGTGGTGTAATGAAAAAAGATGATTTCAAAGAAGAGAAGACAATGTTCGAAGGACTCGAAACAGAGAGAGTCAATCCTGTCTCGCAGGAAATAGACAGGTTAGACGTAATGAGCATTTTGCGAATAGTAAATGATGAGGATAAAAAGGTTGCAAATGCTGTTGAAAAAGTTATTAACAAAATCGCCATGGTGATTGATTATTGCATTGAAGCGATAAAGAGTGGCGGCAGGGTTATATATGCCGGAGCAGGTACGAGCGGGAGAATAGGTTTTATCGATGCGGTTGAAGTTGTACCAACGTTTGGGGTACCTGAAGGTGTTTTTGTACCTTTAATAGCTGGAGGAGAAGAAGCACTCAGAAGGTCTGTTGAAGCAGTTGAAGATAACTTCGAACTTGGACGTGAAGACGCAAGAAGGATAGAGATAAACAGCAACGATATGGTTATAGGCATAACCGCAAGTGGTAGGACCCCTTATGTTGCGGGTGTTTTGGACTACGCCCGGGAAAACGGTGCACGTACAGCATTGATTTGCAATGTCAATAAACCAGCACTTTCTGGGTTTGCCGATATTGTTATCTCCATAGAAACTGGACCTGAAGTTATATCTGGAAGCACGAGGATGAAAGCAGGTACATCACAGAAGATGGTCTTAAATATGATAAGCACTACAACAATGATTAAATTGGGAAAAGTATACAAGAACTACATGGTTGATGTGTTAGTGCTTAATGAAAAACTGCGTGAGCGAGCAATAAGAATCATAATGAAAACAACAAGTACTGACTACAAAACGGCTTCAGAATTCCTTGCGAAAGCTAACAACTCACCAAAGATAGCAATCCTCATGATACTAACCGGCAAGAGTAAAGAGGAGTGTCAACAGCTATTTGGAAAATACACAAGTATATCTGACGTGCTATTACATCTGTTAGACAAGAAAAATGAGTGCTGAAGGGGTGGTTGATAAATGGACAAAAATGTTATTCCATTATACTATCGCATATACAACGAACTTCGTAACAGGATACTAAGTGGATATTACAAAGATGGAAAACTTCCACCCGAAATGGAACTCTGTGCCGAATTTGATGCGAGTAGAATAACAATAAGAAATGCCCTAGAACAGCTGAGAAGAGAAGGACTAATATCGCGTTCTAAAGGACTTGGGACTTTCATCAAGAAGTTCGAAAGTGAAGAGCAGTTGACAAAGTTAACCGGTTTTACTGATGAAATGAAAGGTCGAAAAGTAACATCTAAGGTGCTTGAGAATCGTCTTGTCAATATTCCGGCAGAAGCGCAAGAATGCTTTGGCTTAGCATCGGGAACACTTGTTGTGTTGTTAAAGAGAATTCGTTACATTGACGAAAAGCCCATTGCTATTGAATCAGCTTATCTCAATCCATCTGTTGATTTGAGGTTGTTGAACGTTCTTCACAAGGACATGGAGAAGGAATCCCTTTACCACTTCATCCAAAACGAACTGTCCATCAACCTGGCATATGCAGAAGAAATTTTGGAAGTTACTAAACTCTCTAAAGACGAGGCTAATTTACTTGGCGTAAAACCAGGTGAATGTGCGATACTCAGAAAAAGGTTTACTTATACTGATACACAAAAATGTATCGAGTACGTTCTCTCAATTTACCGCGGTGACGAATACAAATTCAAAGTTGTAAGAAAGTGAGGAAAGCGGATGATTGCTCTTGGCATAGACGGCGGTGGAACGTCTACAAAGGTTTGCTTAGCTATTCCAGATAGAAAGGTTGTGATATTGGAGTTCTCGATACCATGTGGAATCAACCTTACTTCCACGCCGTCTGATATTCAGCTGGAAATTCTAAACAAAATACGAGATGAGATAAATAGGAGAACCTCAGGATTAGAGTTTTTTGATAGTGTAATAATCTCAATCTCTGGTGGTGGTTCGTCTTCGAGAAGACTCAACTTCAAAAATCTCGTTTCTACTGTTTTTAGAGCGGGAAAGATAATTGTGCTTTCAGACATCGAAGTGTTAAAGGAAATAGTTTTGAAAGGCAGAACTGGTATATTGGTGATATGCGGCACTGGGAGCATAGCCATCTCTCACACAGGAAAAAGAGTGGGTGGTTGGGGACACCTGTTTGGAGATGAAGCAAGTGCGTTTTCGATTTCTTTGGAAATATTCAGAAGATTTTTTGAATATATAGATGGAGTTGAAGAATACGACAAGATTTTTGATGTGCTCTTAAACTTTTACAAAGTCACTAGCGTATTTGACTTGACTACTATCCAGCTCGAAAGTGATTTCAAAAGAAAGATAGCGTCCTTTACCGAACATGCACCGCTAACGCCTCTTGTTAGGAAAATTATAGATGAACAGCTAACTAAACTCACGCAGAAAATTTCCTACCTCGCATCCACAGAGAATGTGTCCGATATATACTATTTCGGTGGAACGTTTAAGAACGAATACTTCACTCAAGTGTTTTGCAAAAAACTCCACCGTTTCAACCTCCATTATTCTGACATAAAACCGCACGTTGAACTTGCACTTGATGCGCCTCATTTTTTGGAAGCAAGCAAAAACAATACGTGACGAAATGGTAAAACAATCAATCCCGAACTGGTAAGTGATAACATTTATTAGCAAGAATTGGCATTTGCATGTGGTTTGCAATTGCCTAGCGACGCATACTTAACTCTCAAGACAAATTTAAACAGCTCATGGATTTCAACCACGAGCTGTTTATGGTTTAGATTTATAATTTCAGTGGCATGAATGCACTTAATACAGTACACATCTTATTTTTCTACCGTTCACTTGTCGTAGTTCCACGGGGTTTTTGCACTCTAGTTTTGAAAATTTGCACCTTGGTTCGAATGGGCAACCTGGTGGTGGGGTAATAAGGCTTGGCGGCTCTCCTATATCAACCATTTTTGTCGTATTTGCCTTTTCCGGGTCAGGTGCCGCTTCTTTGAGGAGCATTGTGTATGGATGCATTGGTTTGTTCACTATATCCTTTGCATTTCCCTCTTCAACAACTAAACCTGCGTACATGACAGCTATTCTATCTGAAACGTACTTGGCAGCTGCCAGGTCGTGTGTTACATGAATAAATGAAATGTGAAATTCTTCTTTTAGTTTAATCATAAGGTTTAATATGCCAGATTTGATTGAAACATCAAGCATTGAAGTTGGTTCGTCCGCTAATATTATCCTTGGCTTGGTTATGATCGCTCGAGCAAATACTACTCTCTGTCTTTGACCGCCGGACAGCTCGTGTGGAAACTTTTCTAAGTAATTGTCAACAGGTGTGAGCTCCACTTCGGTCAGGACGTTTTCCAGGGTCTGGCTTTTGTCTGGAATTTTGTGAATTTTCAGTGGCCTTTCTAATATGTGCGATAGTCTCTTAGTTGGATTTAGTGAAGCGAACGGGTCTTGGAAGACCATCTGAACCTGCCTTCTAAATTCAAGTTCTTCCCTCCGATTCATTTTACTTGGAACCTGTTTTCCGAATAATTCAATACTTCCTGACGTTGGTTCGTATATTCTTGCAAGAACTCTCAAAAACGTTGTTTTGCCACAACCGCTTTCTCCAACAACTGATACTATTTCATTTTCGTAGAGTTCTAAATCTATTCCACGTAAAGCTTTTAGGGTGAACATTTTGAATCCTTTTCTGATTAAGAATTCTTTGGTTAGGTTCTTTACAATCAGTATAGATGACATGAGACCCACCTACCATTTTCTCCATCTTCCAGCAATCTCAGTCCTGGCTTTTCGATTTCACATCTATCGAAAGCATAGGGGCACCTTTCTCTAAACGGACAGCCCTTTATCTGTAGGGAAAGGTCTATGGGTCTTCCCGGAATGCCCTTGTATGATTCGAGGTCTTTTGAAATACTCGGAAGAGCCTCAACAAGACCCTTAGTGTACGGATGAAATGGCTTGGAGTATACTGATTTTGCAGCCCCTGTTTCTACAAGCTCACCTGCGTACATTATAGATATTCTATTCGCCAGTTCAAAAAGCAAAGATATGTCGTGGGTTATAAATATTGTTGAGAACTTTTCTGTCTTTCTTAGTTCTTCGATTTGTTGCAAAATCGACCTCTGTACAACAACGTCTAAAGCTGTTGTTGGTTCGTCCATTATTATTACGTTAGGTGATAACAGAAGTGCCATAGCGATAACTACCCTTTGTCGCATACCACCAGACAATTGATGTGGATAGCTCTCCATTCTTTCGATAGGTATACCAACTAACTGTAATTTTTCTCTCACCAGATTGTATGAATCTTGCTTTGAATATCCGTGGTTTTTTATTAATGCGTCAGCCATCTGGTCCTTTATTTTCAAAACTGGGTTAAGGGAATTCATAGAACTTTGTGTAACCAGCGAGAATTTTTTCCAACGTTGTTTTCTTAGCTCAAATTCAGATAAACTAAGTATATCTGTACTATCTATAATGACCTTTCCTGAGATTATTTTTCCGGGTTTTCTCAGTAACTTAAGAGCAGCAAGGACAAGTGTCGATTTTCCACAGCCCGATTCACCTGCGATACCATGGAACTCACCTTTTTCTACTTTTAGAGAGACATTCCTTACAGCGTGTACAAATTTATTTCTGAATTCATATCCTGCATTAAGATCAACTATCTCGAACACAGTATCACCCCAGTTTTAGCACCTATTTAGAGCGTAGCCTTGGATTAGTTATTTCATCAATAGAAAAGCTTATCAACGCAAATGCCGTTCCAAGTAATACAATGCACAAACCCGGCGCAAGTACCCAGTACCACATGCCATTTAGAAGTGCATTTGCATTCTGTGCCCAATAAAGCATTGTACCCCAAGTGATTTTGCTTACGTCACTCAAACCGAGGAATGAGAGTGAAGCTTCACCTATTATTGCATAAAGGACTGAGTTGAAGAATATCGACGCAATTAGAGATAGCATATTTGGCAACAGCTCTACGAAAATTATATATAGATTGCTTTCCCCAATAACCTTTGAAGCAACTGTAAATTCTCTGTTTTTTAAAGAAAGCATTTGAGATCTGATTATTCTTGATCCAGATCCCCAGCTTGTAAACGCTATTACTAAAATCACCATAAGTGGACCTCGTACCCTCATGTATGAGCTAATAACTATCATCAACGGCAAGCCTGGAATAACGAGGAATATGTCAGTAATGGTTGAGAGAATTCTATCAACAATACCACCATAGTATCCTGAAATCATGCCTACAGCGGTAGCAATTAACGTCATCATTAAGCCGGTGGAGATTCCTATCGTCAGTGATAGTCTTGAACCATAGAATACTTGCGAAAGAATATCACGCCCGAGTCTGTCCGTTCCTAACCAGTGTTCGCTTGACGGAGACTGATAGGGTAAACCTACCGTGCGAGTAGGTTCATATTTAGAAAGTAGCGGTGCAAGAATGGCCATCAGGATGAACATTAAGATTATTGCCAAACCGATTTTCCACTTCACATGAATTACCCCCTAACGCGTGGATCCAAGAAGGCGTATAGAAAGTCCATAATAAGATTCGCTAAAAGAACAGAAACAGATACAAAGAAAAATATGGCTTGTATTAGCGGGAAATCTTGACTCAGCACTGCTCTGTAAAGTTGATATCCAACACCAGGATATGAGTATACTATCTCTGTCAACAAAGCTCCACTTACTACAAATCCAAGTGATATACCAAATGCTGTAATACTTGGCAGGAGTGCATTACGAGCAGCATAGTTTAGCATTATGTACTTTTCATCAAGCCCTTTCGCTTCTGCCAGGGTTATGTAATCTTCGGACAATATTGAGACCATGTTATTTCTCATTGTCAGTATCCAACTCCCTAATGAAGCAACAATTAGAGTTATCGACGGTAATATGGCATGGTATATTACACTTAGAGCAAATTTAAAACCGGTTAATACTTCTTTTGTTGAGTACGCATTTGAAAGCGGGAACCAACCAAACCTGTAACCAAAAACATACAAAAAGAGCATTGCAAGCCAAAAGTATGGGATAGCTCTTAACGAAAGTGAGAATATTAGCAGACCAGTACCTGAAGATTTGTCCCGGTTCCAACCGGCGTATACTCCAAGAAATGTTCCCAGTATGAAGCTTAAGACTGTGGAAACACCAACAAGACCTAAAGTCCAA
This sequence comes from Fervidobacterium gondwanense DSM 13020, assembly GCF_900143265.1. NCBI lineage: Bacteria > Thermotogati > Thermotogota > Thermotogae > Thermotogales > Fervidobacteriaceae > Fervidobacterium > Fervidobacterium gondwanense. The sequence goes on from NZ_FRDJ01000008.1 coordinate 64,634, forward strand.
GGTATGGAATCCTTTAAGACCTCAGAAACTGGAACTGGGTAATGTAAGTATGAAACACCAAATTTTCCAGTAAATGTATTGATTAAATATTCGAAATACTGTGAAACCAAGTTCTTGTCTTTCTCTACTCCAAGTGCAATCCTCATTGCCTCTATGGCTCTCTCATCTACGTTCGGGCCAAACCTTGATAGAATCCTCTCGGCAGGATCACCGGGCATTAACCTCGGTAGTATAAAGTTAAGCGTCAGTGCGAAAAATAACGTTATAACAAAAAACATCAATCTGTTGGCTACGTATTTCAAACTTCTCACCGCCTTTGAACCCTTTCAGCAAATTTGTAATCGGAGTATTAAAAAAGGCAACGCACATTCTCAATGTAATTTATACATTCGCTATTTTGTATATAGGTAAGAAATTGTGCGTTGCCACTCAAAAAATCCTGTTTTACTTAAAATCAACTCATTTGACTGGTTCCAAATTCATCACAAGATAAATCTTATCCATTCCAGTGATCCTTGGCTCAACGTATGGGTTCTTGGCGTTGGGCCAGCCTGTAAAGTTCTTTGTCGAGTAGATGAACCATACTGGGTTGTAGTATAGCGGTATGGCGGGCATGTTTTCAAGCATTATTCTTTGTAACCTTGACATGATGACCTTCCTTGTGTTAACATCCGCAGTCTCTTTTATCTTTGCGAGCAGTTCATCTGTAGTTTTGTCTATCCAACCGCCCCTGTTACTACCTACGTAAGCATTAGCGGAACCAAGATGGTTATCATAGAAATTGTAAGGTGTCGCACCATAATTTGACCAGCTCAGAACAACGTCGAAGTTCTTATTTCTAATTCTTTGCAGATATTCTCCATAATCGATAGGTGTGACTTTCAGTTCGACACCATAGTTCATCATTTGCTGGGATAGCAATTCACATACAGCTATCCAGTCTGTCCAACCCGCAGGAACGAGTAATTCATATGAAAGTTTTATATTTCCTTTCGCAAGTATTCCATCTCTACCCTTTTTGAAGCCAGCTTGTGCAAAAAGTCGTTCGGCGGTTTTTGGGTCATACTTCCACCACAAGTTCTTCAGGTCTTCACTAATTAAATATTCGTAACCGGATTTGATAAGGACAGGATTCACGGGTGCTGCGTAGCCTGTCATACCTATCTTAATTAGCATATCTCTGTCTACAGCATACGCGAATGCCTTTCTAAGTGTAACGTTGTTAAACGGCTCTTTAGCCAAGTTAAAGAAGAGGAATACGGGGTTACCTTCTGCAAACCAGTAATTTAAGTTCTTGTTTTGTTGGACAAGTTTTTCAATCTGTGGATAGTTAATTCCTGCCCAATCAAGCTCACCATTTGCCACCGCAAGTTGAGCGCTTTCATTACCGCTATATGCCGGGATTCGTATTGAATCTACCTTTATTTTCGAGGCATTCCAGTAATTTGGATTCTTTTTAAGTGTTACAACCTGTGTTGAAAAATTGTCAAGTAAGTACGCCCCTGTACCTATTGGTTCTTCATTCGTAAATTTCGATGGATCTTCAACCTTACCCCAAATATGTTTCGGAACGATGTAAACACCCGCTAAACTATATAAAAGCAAAGTGTTCACAACATTCATCTTAACCTTAACTGTATAATTGTCAACTTTTACTACATCTACAACTCCACTTTTCCATATTCCAACAGTGTCCAAAGCTGGGAATTTTTTCAGAATTTCAAAAGTAAAGATAACATCATCGGCTGTGAACGCTGTTCCATCTGACCACTTTACGTTGTTTCTCAGCTTGAATGTTATTTCCTTATACCCGGCACCCCATTTGTACTCTGAAGCTAACCATGGAATGAATTGTCCAGTCTTTGTATTAGCATAAATGAGAGTCTCATAAATGAAACCGGCTGCAACGTAACCAGTCGCGCCAGAGAAGTATGGGTTGAAATTTCTCTGGTAGGGACCCGTTACTGAAATCACTATCGACAATTCGTTCGCTACCGATAAGACCGATGCAATAACGAAAAACATGAGTACTACTTTCAAAAGATACCTCTTCATACCTCTCACCTCCACCTTCGGAATATACTTCGCGTATATTTGTTATAACATTCTATCATATAAACGATTCAAAAAAAACGTAAGGTAAACACAAAAATCTGGGAAAAAGTAGAATTAACTACAGAAATATACATTTTATGAACAGTTTCTAAGTAATTCGCAATAAAAGAATCTATTTACATATAAGATCTATCGCTGACAAATCTAAAACCAGAAAACTCAACAGCTTTTTCTAACTTTTCTCACCATTTCTTTTCCGCAAGTTCTTGCTTCAACAAACTACTTAGTGAGAAATTACAGGCAAAGCGATTTCTATTCATAGTTTCTGAATGCATAAAGGATATGATAACTTATTCCACTGTCAACAATTTGCTATACGTGAAGTATGTATGACAAGTGTTGTACTAAGTAGGAAATTGAACTTACAATGATAATCGAATTCTAACAAAGGGATTTTCGCCTATTCATATACGCGAAGTAACGCAAATACTGAGCAGATTTCCTTGAATTAAATCAACATGTCTTGTCATTCTAATGTTTTCAAATAGCATGATCCCTCCAATAGTCAGCAAATTCATGCACAACAAGAAAGAACTCCTTATCATGGAGCAGCGATGTGAGAAGTTTGCATTGTTTAATCTACGATCTGTTGTAAAATAAGAGTGGAAAAGTAATTTTTTGAAATTACTTGTATATACAAGTATATACAAGTTAAACGCAAATATCAGGACTATTTTGCCACTTTTGAGATTTCCGTTTTGTATACCACGGGTATAGAATTTCAGTAGGTGCGAAGAGAAACGTGCCCATCATGCTGAAGAAGGAGGGGACTGTATGAGTTTTAAACGATTGTTCGGAAGTTTGGTTGTTCTGTTTCTCGTCTGTACGGTAGCGTTTGCTGCTGTAGAAATTACTTTCTGGCATGGTTTGGCCAGAGATCCTGACAAGAGTAGTATTGACAAAATCATCGCAGCATTTGAGAAAGAGAATCCAGGGATAAAGGTTAAAGTTGTTATAGTCCCTGCAGCCGAAACAGATTCAACGAAGTTGCTTACAGCGGTTGCTGCCGGTACCGGTCCAGATTTGGTTTACATCGACCGCTTTACAGTTCCTCAGAGGGCAGCATACGATGTGCTTGAGCCAATTGATAACTACCTGAAGCAACTCGGAGTGAATGTAGCAGATTTCTTAAAGCAGTTCTATCCATTTGCTGTTGAAGAGTGTATGTTTAATGGTAAGTACTACGCACTTCCATTTGATACTGATGTTAGGGTTATGCTTTACAATAAGAAGTTACTTAAAGCAGCCGGCTTTGAAAGACCACCGACAAACGTTTACGATATGATAAAGATAGCAGAGAAACTTACAAAAGAAGGTAAAAAGGGTAAGTACGATACGGTAGGGTTTATTCCTTGGTACGCTCAAGGCTGGCCCTACACATGGATATTTGCCTTTGAAGGAAAAGTGTTCGATGAAAAGACAGGAAAGTTTGTTTTTGCAACAGATCCTGGGGTAATCGAAGCATTTAAATGGCAAAAGTCATGGGCGGATAGGTTCGGGTATGAAGCTTTGAACGCATTTGGTTCTCTTCAAATTGGTGATTTGACACCGTTTACCGCTGGAAAGCTTGCAATGCTTGTTGATGGTAACTGGACTATATCCGGAATAAAATTGTTCGCTCCTAAGGATTTTGAATTTTCAATAGCTGGTATACCAACGAAATCTGGTAAGAATGTAACATGGGCTGGCGGATGGAGTGTTGCAATTCCAAAAGGTGCTAAGAGACCACTTGAAGCAGCGAAGCTTGCTTTGTATATAGCAACAAAAGGTCAAGTGACATATAGCGTTGATACTCTGCATCTACCAACCTATAAGCCTGCAGTAAGCGAACTTCTAAAGGTTGACCCATCGCAGAAGGTTTTCGTTGACTTACTTGAAGACGCAAAGTGTAGACCTCCTCTTCCAGTTGGTGCGTTGCTCTGGGATAAACTTGTTGAAGCACGGGATATGGTATTGACGGGAAAGAAAACCGTTGAACAGGCTTTGAAAGATGCACAAGATGCTGTTCAACGTGAGTATGACAAGATAATGGCAAAACAAAAATAGGTTGGGTGATAGCGATGAGATTTAAAGCAAGAATATACGTGTTGTTGATTTCAGTTCTGATAATGTCAGTTCTTTTTGCTCAAGAAGAATTTAGGATTCCTGAATCGTCATACTGGTATCCAAATGACTTGTTAGATTGGTCGCTGGAAGCTGACCCAGATGCGAAATACAACGTTTCGCAAGTTCCACTTCAAAAGAGGATTTCTGGCGAGAAAATATCAAGTAGTGCATCCGAGAAGGTTAAGATAGTAGCGCTATCTATAATGAATTCGTCTACAAGTGGTATGCCATCACAGGGAAGAAACGATTCAATGAAGGTCTATCCTTTCACGTATTGGCAGTATGTAGATTATTTGGTAGCCTGGGCTGGTTCAGCTGGTGAAGGTATAATCGTTCCTCCAGGACCAGATACAATTGATGCCGGTCATAAGAACGGGGTTCCTGTCCTCGGGACAATATTCTTCCCTCCGAATGTGTACGGTGGACGAAGAAACTGGGTTGACCAAGTCTTGCAAGAAGATGAAGATGGAACATTTCCAGTTGCTGATAAATTGATAGAAGTTGCAAGATATTATGGATTCGATGGTTGGTTTATAAATCAGGAAACGGAAGGTTGTAACGAAGAGCACGCAAATACGATGGTAAGATTCATAAAGTATTTTAAGACTAAAGCACCAGAACTTATCATCTTTTGGTATGACGCCATGACAGATACCGGAGAAGTTGCGTGGCAAGGTGAACTCAACGAAACAAATGTGGATTTTATTGTGAGTAACGGCGAAAGAATTTCTGATTTTATGTTCGTTGATTTCAGATGGATTTCTTCAAAAAGGCCAAACTCCATTGTTAACACATTGGCAAATTCTCAAAAGTACAATTTATCTCAGTACGATTTCTTTGCTGGTGTATTACTCCAAGGTGATGGGTACAATACTCCTTATTTCAATCTCCCGAAGATTCAGAACACAGACGGCACTCTTAAATTGTCGTTAGGTTTGTATGGTCCTTGCTGGTCTTATTATTCATCAAGAACTTTTGATGAATTTTGGAAAAAAGAAAATGTACTGTGGATAGGCAATCATGAATCATTGGTGTATGGTGAAAAGTCTGTTAAGCCTGATTGGTCTGGATTTGCAAAGTTTGTAGTAGAGAAATCACCAGTAACGAAACTACCGTTCGTAACTAATTTCAACGTTGGACATGGTAAGTATTTCTTCGTTAACGGAGAGAAAGTAAAGAGCACAGAGTGGCACAATAGGAGTTTGCAAGATGTCATGCCAACATATAGATGGAAAGTTGAAGGTAAGCCTTTAAATGTGCAGATTGATTACGATAACGCATATTACGGCGGAAGTTCACTAAAGTTTTCTGGTGAAATGGAAAGAAATGACACAGCTTTGTATCACTTGTATGTTGCAAATCTACCAGTTACAAATAAAACGTATTTCTCTGTAGCATTTCTTTCGGAAGTTGGAAAAGTTGATGGAAGGATTGTTCTCAAGTTTGTTGATGGCGAAACGTTGAGTATCCCGGTTCCAAGTATGCCACAGTGGCGAAGGTACGAGTATTCGTTACAAAATTACGCTGGTAAAACTATATCTGGAATATATCTATCTGTTAAGAGCAGTGCAAAGCAGACTGTTTCGTTCAATCTTGGTGAGATAGGTGTGTACGAGAAAGCAGCATCTCCGAAGGCTAATAAGGTGCAGATCGAAGACCTAACATTCAGTGAAGGGATTTATGCACAGCTAAAGTTGACGATTCAAACTTCAGAAAAGGCAAAAGCTTATGAGATATACAGAAGATTACCGACCGGTAATGAACTCGTCTGGGTAAGTGTTAATCCGTACACCTACATATACAGTCTCAGGCGTTTCGGGCACGAGAACGAAACAGTTTTGCAAGTTGTTCCAGTATCTGAGAACAACACCAGAGGTAAAGCTGTGAGTGTATCTTTCAAGTGGCCAGAATACCCGAAACCAAAAGCTGATTTTGTTGTGAGTAATACCATTATAAAACCAGGCGAGAGTGTTGTGTTTGAATCTAAGTCTTCGGAAACAACAGAAAAGTTGACATGGGAGTTCGAAGGCGGAGAACCCGCTGTTAGCCATGAAAATGTGGTCCGTGTGACGTATAATAAAGAGGGTATATACACTGTTAAGCTCATCGCAGGTAATATTTCCGGTGAGGATGTAAAAGAAGTTCAAGGAATGATTGTGGTAACAAAGAATGCTGAGAAAATACAGAACTTGGCACTTGGAAAGGATACTTACGCAAGTAGCTTTGTTCCTGCTGAGAAACCAGCTCTTGCAGTAGATGGTACAGTTGAGAACAACAGTAAGTGGTGTGCAGTTGGAGATCTTCCACACTGGTTGGTTATAGATCTTGGAAAAGAGTATATAGTTAACAGGGTCATTATAAAACATGCGGAAAGTGGTAAAGAATCTGCGGATTGGAATACAAAGGATTACAGAATACAGATTAGTACTGATGGAGAAAATTGGAAAGATGTAGTTGTTGTTAGAAATAATCTTAAAGGAATAACTGAACACTCATTCCCGCCAGTTAAAGGCAGGTATGTGAGACTGTTCGTTGAAGCCCCCACACAGACTGGAGATAAGGCTGCGAGAATATACGAAGTAGAGGTTTATGGCTTAGAAGAACAGTAATTATTTACACGCTCCGGAGGCTCAGCCTCCGGATTTTGTGGAACAAATCTAAGGAGGAACAAAAGATGAGAAAAAATTCTACTCTGAAAGGTTTAATGTTTATTATGCCCTGGCTTTTAGGGTTTTCGGTATTTAACTTGTATCCTATTATAGCATCTTTTTACTACAGCTTGACCGAGTATTTTATTACAACCAAGCCGAAATTTGTTGGTTTCTCAAATTACAAGTCAATGTTTTCTGATCCTCTTTTTTGGAAGAGCCTTACAAATACGCTTTTGTATGTCGTTGGTTTGGTACCATTGGGATTAGTTGTAGCACTCGGGATAGCTTTGCTACTTAATATAAAGCAACTCAAAGGGGTTTCAGTCTTTAGAGCCACAATCTATTTGCCTTCAATAGTTCCAGCTTTCGCATTTTCTGCTGTTGTAACACTCTTCTTCCATCCGTATATTGGTTTTGTTAACACTATTCTTTCATGGTTCGGTGTAGAAGGACCGCTTTGGTTGAGTAGCGAAACTTGGGTTAAGCCAACTATAATAATCGCTGCGCAATGGGGTGTTGGAGGTGCGATGTTGATCTTTTCTGCAGCTTTGAAGGATATCCCTTCTGAGTTATACGAAGCTGCACAAATTGATGGAGCGTCAAAATTCACTATGTTCACGAAGATAACACTGCCACTCATAACGCCAACGATATTCTATTACCTTGTGACGTCAACTATCGGAAATATGCAAATATTCGATTTACCAATGTTGTTAACTGGCGGTGGACCAGCGAATGCTTCAATGTCGCTTGGTATGTATATCTACAACCAGGCGTTCAAGTACACTAACATGGGATACGCATCAGCACTATCATGGATACTCTTTGGATTCATAATCATGCTTACGTTACTCTATTTTGGATTTTCGAAAAAATGGGTATTTTATATAGGAAAGAACTAAGAGGTGACAGCAATGAGAAGAGGGATAATGAATATATCAATTGCATACATTGGCATTTTCTTAATATCGATTATTTACATATTGCCATTTTTGTGGACGATAGGAACAGCTTTGAAGCCTGATAGTGAGATGTTAGACTTTCCTCCAAGCTTTTTCCCGGACGAACCAACATTTGAAAACTTTCCAAAAGCCTTGCAGAAATTCCCATTCGGAAGATATTTTATGAATTCTCTCATTATAACCATTGGAAATGTCATAGGTGTTGTATTTAGTGCTCCTCTGGTTGCTTATGGATTTAGTAAAATAAAGTGGCCGGGACGAGATGTCTTGTTTTTTGTAATGTTGAGTACTGTCATGATTCCAGGAGCAGTAACTATGGTGCCAACCTTCTTGATATTCAAAAATTTAGGATGGTTAAATACGTTTCTTCCACTGATTGTTCCAGCTTTTCTCGGAGGAGGTGCAATGAACGTATTTCTTATCAAGCAGTTCTTTGAAACTATACCTCAGGAAATGTTAGAAGCAGCCAGAATTGACGGTGCGGGGGATTGGATGATATTCAGAAAAATCATGTTGCCACTTGCAAAACCGGTGTTGGCTCTGGTTTCACTATTCACTTTTATAGGCAGTTGGAACAATTATACAGGTCCGCTGATCTACATTACGAGTGAAGAGAAGTATCCACTAGCACTTGGAATGCCTATGTTCATGAACAGATACGGCACTTACTGGAATCAAGCCATGGCTGCAGCGATACTTACTTTCTTACCTACTGTGATTTTCTTCCTCTTTGCGCAGAAGTATTTAATCGAGGGTATAAAACTCTCAGGAATCAAAGGGTAGTTCTTCGAGTAAAGGAGTGATAAAGTTGGATCCGAAGTATAGAGAGATTGAAAAGTACATAGAACAACTGATTTTAACCGGAAAGATATTACCTGGTGATAAATTGCCTTCAGAAAATTCACTGGCTAAGAAATTTAACACGACAAGAATGACTGTAAGAAAGGCATTTGATGAATTGGAGAGTATAGGATTGATAACAAAGGTGCAAGGCGTTGGAACATTTGTTTCTGAAATAAACGTTTTTGCACATAAGCGTGTAGGACTTCTCATAAACAATAAGAGAATCATGTACGGTGCGGTGAATTTTCTGTCCTCAGTGGGGACAAAAATGTTCTCGTTGCAGAAAGGAGTTAATGAGAAAGAAGAAGAAAAAGCGCTTGATGACCTTTTATCGAAGGAGATAGATGGATTAATTATAGAGCCATCAGAATATTCAATCAGAAACAAGCTACTTAAGGAACTCATTAAGAGCCGTTTTCCAATAGTTTTTGTTGACAGAAACATACCCCTTGATGATGATATCCCAACGGTAATGACTGATAATTTTGCAGGTGGGCGACTTCTTGCGCGTCATATGAAGAAGAGTCATCGTGTAGATAGTGCATTATTTGTGACAGCTGAGGAGTTAACGATATCGAGTGTTGAGGAAAGATACAAAGGAATTTCGAAAGAATTAGGATACAGTCCTCATATAGTGAGAATTGACAGAATTGATGGTGACTATTCCCCACTTGTAAATGAAGTCCAGTTGAGAAATGCTAAGTGTGTATTCTTCTGTAACGATATGCTTGCGGTAAGGGGTTTATTTTATTTAGTTGAAGGTGGATTTAGAATACCAGAAGATATAAGTGTTACAGGGTTTGATGATGAATATGTCTCGAGTATAACGAGACCAAAACTCACAACAGTGAAGCAGGATTTAACTAAAATCGGTGAAGTTGGAGCGTCGGTTTTGATGAGTATTATTAAGGGAGAGAAAGTAAAATCAAGATACCTTGTTGGTGTTGAACTGGTAGTAAGAGAATCTTGTGGTTGTCCATCAGAAGAATGATAAACATGCATGTATAGTTTGGAGGTGCTCATGTGAGAAAGAAGGATTTCGAGATAGGCCACTTATACCGTTTACTTGGTGAGCTTGTACCATACGCAGTAGTTTCCAAGAGAGACTATGAAGGTTGGAAGCACAATGAAAGCAAGATATCGTTACCTTACAAATGGGACGAAAGAATTCTGCCAGCTGTTTTTGTCAATTCTTTTAAGTTCACTTCTCTGGAAAAAGGATACAGTTGCTATCTCAGAGCATGGTTTGGTGGTGAGAGTCTTGTATTAGTAGATGGTCAGCCGTATGGGGAGGTTAATGTTTTTCACAAGGAAGTGGATTTGACTAAATTTTGTGATGGAAAGGAACACATTCTCAGAATTGAGACTATGCCAAGAGGATTGTTCGGGACAAAAGAGGAAAGCGTTTTCAAGAATTCTCAACTGGTAATATACGATGAAGAAGTTAAGCAAGTATTGAATTTTATCAAAAACGTAATAGATGTGACTAAGGAAACAGACGATGAATCTCTTGCTAATTTTCTAATTAGTGAAACCAACGCATTCTTGTCTTCGGTCTCCAAGCCCAAGAATACCGAAGCGTTCAAAAGCTCAGTTGTTGAGAATCCCACCATACTCGGCCAAGTGACTTCTACATGGTCTCATCCGGATTTTCCAAACGACAAAGTCATTTACGATTTGTCTTTTAAAAAGATGCTCTTGGAAAAATTCGAAGAATATGAAAAATCGATAAAATTTAAGGGTCTGCCATTATTTCCAAAAGTAGGGAATGTCTTCGTTTGCGGACATGCGCACATCGATTATGCTTGGCTTTGGCCCGTTGAGGAAACAAAGAGAAAAATCGTTCGAACGTTTGCGAATGCTGTTCAGTTGGCTGAGAAATACGATGAATTCATATATTCTCAATCATCAGCCCAGATGTATGAGGATTTGAAGAGTAGCTATCCGGAACTTTTTGAAAAGATTAGAAACCTTGTGAAACAGGGGAAATGGGAACCTGTGGGCGGTATGTGGGTTGAGTCAGACTGCAACGTTCCGAGTGTAGAATCGCTTATCAGGCAATTTTACTATGGGCAAAAGTTTTTCGAAAAGGAATTTGGAATAAGGAGTAAGGTTGCTTGGCTTCCTGATGTATTCGGTTTTTCATGGGTGCTACCTCAGATTTTGAAACAGTCAGGAATTGAGTATTTTGTAACAACGAAACTGAGTTGGAACGAGACGAATGATTTTCCATATGATTTGTGCGTTTGGCGCGGAATTGATGGCTCAAAAGTCGTATATTACAGCTTTAAGAACTACGAGGAAGGTTATAACGGTAGGATAAGTGCTCGGTCGTTAATAAATACTTTTGAAAATTTCAGGCACAAGGATATCACTAAGGATATTCTGTTGTCATTTGGATACGGTGACGGTGGCGGAGGACCTACGGAAGAGATGTGCGATAATTACCAGCCACTGAACGAGATACCTGGAATTCCAAATGTCAGATATTCTCGTGTTGAAGACTATATGGAACATTTGGTACAAGATTTTGACTTGTCAAAATTGCCTGTCTGGGATGGAGAGCTCTATTTGGAACTCCACAGGGGAACGCTTACATCACAAGCAAGGACAAAAAGACTTCACAAGATTGCAGAAACTCAATTGAGAAATACCGAAGTCTTGAATGCGTTGTACTTGGAAAATTATCAGGAAGAAATAGACGAGCTCTGGAAGGTTCTTCTAAGAAACGAATTTCATGACATATTGCCCGGTTCATCGATTAAGGAAGTCTACGAGGACACTGAACGGGAGTTGACTCATGTCATCGAAAGTTGCGAGAAAATTCAGCAAAGTATAGTCGAAAAGAATTTAATCAGTACAGAAGGGTATACAGCGTTTAATTTCTCATCTTGGCAGCAATGCATGAGAAATGATTCATCAGTTAAGGTCGAGCCATTGAGCTTCGTGCATCTTGATAGATTAGATGATGCAAGAATAATTAAGAAGGAAAAAGCTATTAAAATAATGGTAGAAGGAAAAGACTATATAATGGAAAATGATAAACTCAAAGTCCGTGTGTACCCGGACGGAAGTGTGAATATTTACAATAAAGAGCTCAAAAAATGGGCGTTCAACAAGAGCGGGAATTTGTTAAGGATATACGGTGACGTTCCTCCGTACTGGGAAAATTGGGACATAGATGCTTCGAGCAAACTTTCTGAGTGGAAACCTGAAGTGGAGAGTGTTGAAATCCTTCATACTGAGACAAGCGGTAAGATTAAAGTCAAGTACGTATTTGATTCAACAACAATAGAACAGGTATATGTCTTAGAACCGGAAAGCGACGAGTTATTGGTTGAAACGAGTGCTGACTGGCACCACAGAAGAGCGGTGCTTAAAGCATTATTCCCGACTAATGTTCTGAGCAGGTACGCATTGTATGACATTGATGGTGGATACATCCAAAGGAGTACAACTGATAATACATCTTTTGAGCAGGCGCGATTTGAAGTGCTCGGGCACAGGTGGGTTGACATTTCGCAATACGACCACGGTGTGTGTATTCTCAACGACGGCAAGTACGGACATTGCGTTAAAGGAAATACGATTGAAATGACACTTTTGAAAGCAGGTATCTATCCTGATTTTTGCGTTGATGAAGGGCACCACGAGTTCAAATATTCGATCCATCTACATGGAAAACAAGATGTGATTGATTTCTACAAGAAAGCAGATAAGCTTAATAATCCGGTGAAGGTTTATAAAGGCAATTTGAAGGAACCAAAGTTACAGATAAGAATTGAACCTGAGAATTTTAAAGTGCTCTCAGTTAGGAAGGTTAATAAGAAAGTTTATCTAAGAGTTTTAGAATGTACAGGTTCTTCGGGAGATGTTTCGATTGATTTCTTAACGAACGGTTTAAACTTCAAAAAGGTGTCCTTGGTAAACGCACTCGAAGATTTGATAGGAGATTTGAATGTCGTAGATAATACTGTTAATATTCCAGCTGAACCATTTAAGTTTTATACTATAAGTGTGGAGCTGTAACAAAAAAGACGTAAGGCGCACAAAATACGAATAAACAACAACCGAGGGTATTGACCCTCGGTTGAGTTTGTTTTGAGGAAATTAATTTTCCTTCGTACTCTTGTGAAGGTTCTTCTAAAGTATCAATTGAATGATTTGTTAGAAAGTGTGAACCGTTATCTCAGTACGTTAATTTCTATTTTCCAGAGATTCCATAAATACTTACCCATAGCAAATCAGCAACTATCTTCGGATTTTCTGGGTTTGAGATGTCGACAATGACCAATCCATTTCCGACATCTGCTACGTAAGCATAATTACCCAAGACGTATACAGCTTCTGTATATCCACCAACATCTATATACCCAACTTCTATTGGTTGGACCGGGTTTGATATGTCAAATATGCTCATCGTGCCATCCCAGTAGCTTGTTGTATAAGCATATTTGCCTAAAATTGCTATATTGGTTATTTGTTCATAAGTTTCGAAGTAATCAACAAATTCAGGTTGTGAAGGATCTGATATATCATATATAAAAACAGTTCCATCATCATTTACCACGTAAGCATAATCTCCTGAAACAGCTATATCGACTCCATCAACTCCTTCAAAATATCCAACTTCTACTGGTAATTCAGGGTCTGATATATCGATTATGAACGAACCATTGTATTCATCAGTAATATATGCATAATCACCAGAAATGGTGACACTAACTACGGCATCTACTTGAAAATATCCAATTTCAATTGGGTCCTTAGGATCTGATATATCGAGTATAACCAAACCATTGTATCCATCAACCACATAAGCGTATTTGCCAGAAATAGTAACATCTATTGCATCCTCAACTTGAAAATGTCCAATTTTCCTTGGTTGTGCAGGGTTTGATACGTCAACTATAACCAGTCCATTATACCCGTCAGCTATATATCCATACTTCCCTGAAACCACTACGTTGAGGGTATAGTCGCCAGTATCTACACGTCCTATTTGTTTTGGCTGCGACGGGTTTGATACGTCCATTATAACCAGACCATTATACCCATCTGCCACATAGGCGGACTTACCAAATACATAGATGTTCTTTGCGTACTCATAAGTGTCGAAGTATCCAACTTTTTTTGGTTTGCTGGGATTCGATATATCGACTATCGAAAGTCCATTATATTCTCCTCCCACGAATGCGTAGTTACCTGAGATATAAAGACTCTGTATATTTGAATAATCGTTCATGTGGGCAACTTGTTTTGGATTGACAGGGTTCGATATATCGACTATGACCAGTCCATTGTATCCTCCCGCCACATAAACGTAGTTGCCTGAGATGACGAAATCAAATGGAGGAATTAGTTTGAAATTTCCAACTTGTCTCAGCTGCGACGGATTTGATATATCAAGTATAAACATATTGCCTTTGTTGTCGACTAAGTACGCATACTTTCCGGATATGCCAACAGTTTGTGCGTCACCATCGATATTGAACTGCCCGATTTGTTTCATCTGAGTTGGGTTTGATATGTCAATTATTACCAGCCCTCTATCTCTGAAAGACATGTAAGCATATCTTCCAAAAATCACAAGATCAGATAAAAAGTCATCAGAATATGGTAAAATTCCAACTTCTTTTGGCTGAGCAGGGTTCGATATGTCCACTACTATGAAACCAACTGGGTAGTTTAAAATGTAAGCATACTTATTTGAGACAATTACATCATATGAATATCCATCAATACCTAAATGTCCAACTTGCTTTGGCTGAGTAGGATTTGATATGTTAACTATAACCAATCCATTCTCTAAATCTGCTATATAGGCGTAATCGCCTGATACGTAGACCTTTTCTGACCAACCATCAGTGTTAAATTGTCCTACTAATACTGGACTGTTTGGCTTTGAAACGTCAAATATAAGTAATCCTTCAGGTCCACCTGCACACGCGATAATTTTAATAATTCCAGTAGGCTGTGTACTATTCGCTTGCAAGCTTGTTGTAAAAGAAAAAAACAATAAAAAGAGGAACAATGTTACGAACCGAACGAAAAAAACTCTTTTTACCATAATTACACCTCCTTAGATGTAGTGTAAGTTTTTAATATATATATTAGTTCATACAGAATGTCAAATTGACTATTATTGTAACTAATGAACGAAATCAGACTTATTCAGCTGTTTATATAAATTTTCGGATAATAGTTTAAATTTGCGCTTGTTATCATTTATTTACAACAAGCTGTAAAGTTTAACAACTACAATTATCATGCTCAGTAAAGTATATAGTTCAGAGTAGCGAAAGGTCGATGATGTTGTAGAAGAGTTCGGATGACTTTATCTGAAAATTACTCTTGTTTTCTTATGGTTTTGATATGACTTCTGTATTGAACTTCTAAGAATAAGAAATATTTTATTATCTCTCTAAACGTGAGTGAATTTGAACGATTTAGATATACCATTTCAAAAAATAATAAGCGGGCTTTTAAGCCCGCCTTTTTGAATTATGGGGGTTATTAAAATATGTTGTTTAATTCTTGGTAGATTTCTTCGGTTATCTTCTCCTTTACCTCAACAGCTTTTATGTTTTCCTTAAGCTGCTCGAGTGAACTCACGCCAAGAATCACGCTGCTAACGTGTGGATTCTTTAGACACCATGCGATTGAGAGTTGGGACATTGTTACGCCGAGGTCATCCGCGATTTGTTTAATTCTCTTAAGCTTATTCATCGTTTCTTCACCAAATATTCCGCGCTCCTCCATTGTCTTTCTGAGCCACGGCCATTTGTCAAGTCTTGAACCTTGCGGGATACCTTCAAGGTACTTTCCAGAAAGCACACCGGATGCTAATGGACTCCATATTGTTGTCCCCATGCCGTATTTTTCGTACAGCGGAGCGTATTCTTTTTCCACTCTTGCTTTGAAAATGAGGTTGTACTGTGGTTGCTCAACAACTGGCGGTATGCAGTTCAATTCTTTTGCTACCTGGTGGGCTTTTTCTATCTCTTCTGCACTCCATTCGCTTGTCCCCCAGTAGAATGCAAGTCCGCTTCTCAATATTTGATCCATTGTCCACACTACTTCTTCCATTGGGACTTCTGGGTCAGGCCTGTGGCAGTAGAGTATGTCCACATAGTCGAGCTGGAGTCTTTTGAGTGAGTTCCAAGTACCTTCCAAAAGGTGCTTTCTTGAAAGACCTTTGTCGTTTGGACCTTCTCCACCCCAGAATATCTTTGTAGAGATAACTAAGTCTTCTCTTCTGTATTCCTTCAGTATCACCCCGAGCATCGATTCTGCGATCCCGTTTGCGTAAGCTTCCGCTGTATCGATGAAGTTAATGCCATTCTCTACTGCATACCTTACAACATCTTTTGTTGCTTTCAAGTCAAGCTGGTTTCCAAAAGTGAGCCAAGAGCCAAGTGAAACTTCGCTGATTTTTACGCCCCATTTGCCGACTTTTCTGTATTCCATCTCGTCCACCTCCTAATTCAAGGTATAATAGTTCGTATAACGAACAAAAGTATTATACCATAAAATTAAAGGGAGATGCAAGTGGTGCATCTCCCTTATTTTAAGACTGTTAATTATTCTTCTTTTGTTAATTCGTGGATCAATCTTTCTTCGATTATTCTGTTTGTGCCGAATTCGTCCAGTTGCAGATACCATGCAAATGTTTCGACAATCGCTTGGAGTGGTACCATTCCGATTATTTCACTACCGACAACTGGAACACCATACCTTTCGGCTTCTCTTTTGATGGTTTCGAAGACTCTGAAGATTGGTGATTTTTTGTAGTTTGTCAAGTTCATTGAGACTTGAACTATGCCTTTTTCTTTCAGTTCAACGCCCATGGCCTTTACGTATCTGTATCCACCGCTTATATGCCTCACAGCTTTTGCTATCTTGTCTGCTATCTCTATGTTATTTGTTCCCAAGTTTACGTTGAATGCGATCAAGAACTCCCTCGCACCAACTGCAGTTACACCAGCGGTCTCGTGTACTTTATCAGGGCCAAAGTCCGGTTTCCATTTCGGATTCTTTATTTTTTCAAAAAAGCCTTCGAATTCGCCTTTTCGTATCTCGGAAAGGTTTTCCTTTTCAGGAGATGTTGCGCTTCTTTCATATAGATAGACAGGAATGTTGAGCTCTTCGCCTATTCTTTTTCCAAGTTGTTTAGACCATTCTACACATTCTTGCATTGTCGTGCCGATGAGTGGTACAAGAGGAATAACATCCGTTGCACCCATCCTTGGATGCTCGCCTTTATGGTATCTCAAGTCTATCAGTTCAGAAGCCTTTTTTGTCATGTCAAAGAGTGCGTCCAAGACTTGTTCTGGTTCACCAACGAGTGTTACAACGGAGCGGTTGTGGTCTTTGTCCATCGACCAATCAAGAACCTTTACTTTTGGGTATTTGTTCGCTTCTTCGATTATCTGCCTTACAATTTCTTCCTTTCTTCCTTCACTAAAATTTGGAACGCTTTCGATAAGTTTCATTAAGAAATCCCCCTTTCATTTTTGAGCATCACTTGTCTACTGTCTTTTTTATCATATACCACAAGTATAGGTCAAACTTACCTAAGTGTTCTCCGAAAGCGTCTGATACCTTTCTAAGCCTTTCTTCGTAGTCTAAATATTTTTTCTTCGTCCATCCTTTCGGTATCTCTTCGATTAGTCCATATTTGTTCATTACTCTGAGTACGTGCTTGTCGAGTATTGCGTAATTAGTGAACGCTACGTTTCTTAAGAAGTGAGATGTTTCTTTCCAGCCGAGTCCTTTGATGTTCTTTACAAGGTATTCTCTCGGGTCCTCGGTCGATATTACTTCCCTAAGCTTTCCGATTATCCATCTGTTTGTTACTATGTACTGGGCTCGTGCATCCGGGTATCTGTGCCCAACTTCTCTTAGTTTGTCCGCAAGTTCTTCTTGATTTAATGTTGAGAACCCGTGACCAATTAGTTTCTGAGCTTTGATACCTCCCTGCGCACTCCAATTTGCAGTCAAAACGCAGAAGCTTAACTCAGAAAATAGATCGTCTTCGTTACCGTAATTACGAAGATTTTCAAATTCCACCCATCTTTTTTCAACAAGTGGTTTTGCTTCTTCACGAATTTCTTCAAGTTTGTTTAACAGTTCTTCTACCATGAAAATCTCCTCTCAGCTTCCTTAGAAAGTCTGTCCAATTATGAAATAGAAATTCGGATTCGGTACGAATGTTGGGGTTATCGGCAAGCCCCAACCGACTCTTACGAGCCCAAACATAGGAATAACCAAGCCAAGCTCGAAACCAGCAGAAGATTTTATGTTGTCGAAATTGTATGTATTTTCAAGAATACCTACATCAAAGAAAAGTGAGAAATATATCATCTGGTCAGGTTCTTTGAATCTAATTTCATTGTTGTTAAGTACCAAGACTGTGCCTTTTTGGTCTACTTTGACACCCCTTACTTGGTAAGGTCCAGCGAGGCTAAAGTTAACGGGCTCGCCTGATGTTTGGAAGACTTGTGCATTGTAAATGCGTGTAGCAAAGGAGATTGAAGGTGTAAACGGTAAGTGATACGTAGCATCTACAAAGTAGCTTAGAGCGTCAGAACCGTTTTCCGAAACCGGGACGTACTTTGTACCGCTCAGAGTTAATGAATATCCTGTCATCGGCACAAAGAGATTATCGAGCGTTTCGTAAATGTATGAGCCTGTAAAGCTAAGAGTTTTTGAGTTAACGGTTGTGTCTGAGGATACCGTAGTGTCGGTATACGCGGTGCTAAATGAGAATTGGCCAAACTGAGTTTTCAATGTGCTTAAACTTAATGATGCCGAGTACTTTGTTGTCTCGGTTGCGTTTTCTGTTGTTTGGTTGTAAGACAAGGATGTATTAATAATGAGAGGTAATTCAAAAGGTTTCCTTATACCAAAGCTGAAAGACAGATTCGTATTTGATAAAGCTTTCTGTAGTGATATGGAGAAGCTTTCACCGTATCCAAACGGATTCGTGCTTGAAAGTGAGAGAAGTCCTGCAAAACCTTCATACCACGGTTTATCTTTAACTGGTCCCCACGTTACACCGCCTTGGAAGTCAAATTTCTTATCCTTCTCTTCAACTGTCAAAACGATATTTACGTCTGTCGAGGTTGCTTCGGGTTGCTCAAAGTTGATGTTTACCTCTTTGAAAAAGTTGAGTTTCTTAAGTTCTATGTATGTGTTTTGCAAATCTGTTCTATTTAAGTAATCCCCGGGTTTAACGTAGATAAGATCATTGAACACGTATTCTTTCGTGTTTGTATTGCCTTTAATCTTTACTTCTTTTACTTTTGTTTCATTTACTAAAATGTACAGGTACCCATCTTCTCCTGCCTCGAGGTTAAGGTTTATAAAGTACCCAGCTTTCTCGTATTTGACCTTTACTTGCTGGATTTTCTTGAGTATGTCAAGGTTTGTGTAAGTTGCTTCTTTCACCTCGCCAACTAATTCGCTCTCTGATATCAGCGTGTTTCCTTTAACCCGGATTCCTTTAAGCGCAACGGGTTGACTTACAATTGTATTTTCCGCTACTGTTAAGACTAATGTTTTTGCTGGGATATCCTTATCCTCTTCAATAACTGACAAGTCAATCACTTTGAAAAACACATACTTTGAAAGGTTTTGGAAAAAGCCCTGGAGTGTGCTCAAAGTAGGTACGTAATTCTTTCCGCTATCGAAAATTTTTAAGAACCAATTTTTGTTTTCGTAATCTATATACTTCGGTAGTGAGAGCGATGGTTTTATCTTTTCAAATTCATCGTTGAAAGCTTTGTTGTCACTTAGAATCTCAAATTCTAAATTGTAAAGTGCGTATTCAGTGACTTTGAAGTTGACGACATTATCCTCGCCCAAGTTACCAGAAACGTATACGAATGCAAAACTCTTATCTTGCGTTCGTGGAGTTGCAACGGTATATCCGTTGTCAGAATACATTTTGGCTATGTTATCGATACTTTCCCAGAACTTTGGAAAACTAAACGCTTTACCTTCTTTCAACGTTACTGAAGCTTGGATTGTTTCTTTAGATATGATCCCATGCCCGCTGATTTCTATGTTTATCTTTGATACGGGAGCGTTTTCCGTTACTTTGATAAAGAGTATCTTTTCGTTTGCTTCAGAGTCTTTTAGCTCGTATGTTATTTCATCAAAATATCCTGTACCGTCGAGTTCTGATATGATGTCCTCAATTGCGTAGTTGTTGATATCTTTTCCTAAGTACTGCTTATAGAAAGGTTCTAACTCGGTTTTTGGGACGGTCTTCAAACCGTCAAACTGTACATCTTTGAGTACAAACCCAAAAGAAAGTGTTAGAAACAGGCTAAAAAGTATTACCAAAAGTGCTCTCAGTCTCATCACGTTTTCCTCCTTTTTATTATCACGATGTTACCTTTTATCTCAGATTTGACTCTCCATTTCTTTCAAAAGCTCTTCCAAAAGAGTTATTTTCTCAGGTGTGTCAAGGTGACCAAGATATTCTTTGATAGTCTTAGAAGCAATTTCATAGCATTCACCATCATAACACCTTTCAATTTGCCAGTTTATATTTTGATTAAGAAGCAGCACAAGAAATGTATCGGTAAGATTTCCAACAGGTTGGCAATCTATATGGCTTTTGTAAAATAATGCTTCTGTCTTTGTCCCTTTACCTAATTCTGAATCTATCTTCACGTACCCGCCAGTCGCCTCTGTTGCCTGTTTCAGAAATGGGAGGCCCAGTCCCACTCTACGTATTTCTTTCTTGCGCGT
This sequence comes from Fervidobacterium gondwanense DSM 13020, assembly GCF_900143265.1. Taxonomy (NCBI): domain Bacteria; kingdom Thermotogati; phylum Thermotogota; class Thermotogae; order Thermotogales; family Fervidobacteriaceae; genus Fervidobacterium; species Fervidobacterium gondwanense. Next base: position 85,074 of record NZ_FRDJ01000008.1, read on the forward strand.
TGTGACAAACGGGTCGAATATTTTTTCAAGTATATCTGGTCTTATCCCGCCCGCATCGTCTTCCACAGAGAAGAAGAACGTATCGACAGTCTCAATAATCTTAATGTATACATTTTTTGCACCTGCGTTAACGGAGTTTTCCGCAATATCGTGTATGTGATCTGCTATGGTTATCAATCCCAAATTGTCTTAAACCTCCCTTCAATCAAAGTCTCTATCACATCATTTGCTGAAGAGATTTCTCCTTCGATATACAACTTTCTTGAGCCTATTTCATCCGGTAAGTGGGCATCAGACGATGTCAGCACAATGTATCCTTCCGCTTTCAGCTTAGCCCAAGTTTCTTTCCTTTTCACCTCAACGTATCTTGTACCGCTTGGAAGAAAGCCAAGTTGCTGAATTGCTCCAAACCTTCTGTCAACATGTGCAAAGACAGGTAAACCACTATTATCCTTAATCAATCCAATTGTATCATCAATTGTTAGATTTGTCGGAAAGCCGAGATAGTAATCGACTATCTCAACAAACGCCTCATTTTCGTTAATTACAATCTGGTATCCGTATTTTTCTGGATCATACGGCAATTTGTCAGCGTTTTCTTCTACAAGTTTTGAGAAATTCATTAAGTTTTCTATATTCGGAAAATAGCCAAGTATGTGAACGTCTTCGATAGTGTGCACTTCTATGCCCGGCACGACTATTTTATCTTTGCATAATAAAACAAATGCCGCAACATTCTGTGCGGTATTATGGTCTGTTATCGATATTATATCCAAATCATTGTTGCACACAGCAGATGGTACCATTGTTAAATCTCCACAAGGCGAAAGGCAAGAGTGGATATGAAGGTCAGCCTTGTATATCATTCTATCTAATACCCAACGAATAGATCTTTCCGGCGGTTATATATGAAGTCTCGTTTGAGATATACAAGTTAATCTTTTCTTCTTTCGCTTTTTCTATTACCTCTTCACTGAATTCGATCCCTTCACACAGTACTATAGCTTTAACACCGGTGAGCGCGGCAACTGCAACAATATTAAGATGATTTTGAACAGTTAGCCATACTGAATTAGCCTGAGCCGAGCGCATAACAATGCTTAAAAGATCTCCAACATAGCCGTGTTCGATTTCATAATCTTCGCAAAATAGTACCTCTTTTAGTCCGATCTGTCTCGCGAGCTCTTTAATTTTCATTCTTCCTATCCCCCTTAAATATTATATAAATGTTCAAACCGTTGTATTTAGAAGCATCCCTATCAGGAACTCTGGCATTTTCATGCCGAACATCAAAGCGTTCATTGCCATAGTGAGAAGCAAGATCTGTTGTTGGAGTTTTTCCCGCTCAACGGGATCTTGAGTCATTTGGAGTTTTCTGTAAAGTTCATCTATTTTTCTTGTTATTTCGCTCTGTTTCATTTGGTCTGGTTGCTCGAGTTTATTTGCACCGTCGGTTGGACCAGCTTCTCTTCCTTGACCATCATTGCTACCAGGTATATAAATCAAAACTTTTGTTTTACCTGCAACAGCTGCTAAAAAAGAACCACGCTTTTGCATGTCTAAGTATATCCCGCCAGATATTATTACTCCACCTTGCTCGGCGGCTTGTTTTTTGAAATCTATGTAGTTTGCGAATTCCTGACTCATTACTCTAAGCACGCTCTGGCTTGCAGGTGCACCAGAAGGTATACCTGGTTCGCCAGGATCAAGTTTGTATCCAAGTGTTGGATTTACAATTACCTGAGAGCCGGTTCTCACGCTACCAATAGCACTTACCATAGCCCTCATCCCTACTTAAAATTTCAAAAGTTCCCACTTTACATCTTCGACAGAAGCTTTAGAGATTCCTTTATGACCCTCGATAAATTGGCATCTGGAAGTTCTTTGCGCACTTGCTTGACAGCGTTTTGAGCCTGAGCTTTGCTGTAACCAAGAGAAGCAAGTGCCTCAATTGCTTCAAGAGATGTACTGTCCACTTGCATAGGTTCAAATTCCTCTCTCAGCTCCGCAACTATGCGTTCTGCAGTCTTACGTCCTATTCCTGGAATTGCGGAGAGTTTTTCTATATCACCTGTTGCAATTGCTGTAGAAAGATATTCTAAGCTCGTTGCCGACAATATTTTAACAGCGGTCTTTGGACCAAGTTTTGATACTTTTGTTAATTTTTCAAAGGCTTCTCTTTTTTCCTTAGAATCGAACCCGTATAGAGTTATATCTTCCTGCGTTACTACCAGTTTTGTATATACTTTAATATCCTCTCCCTCTGAAGTTTCTGAAAAGCTCTCTGCATCGCAAACAATGCTTAGCACAAAACTTCCAACCCTAATTAGCAGATTTCCCTCACTGCGTCCAGCGTATTTTCCTTCTATTACTTCTATCACTTTGCATCAACTCCAAGAAGTTCGTTGTTCAAACCAAAGAGTTGCGTTACATTGCTCAAAACATGTTCGGTCACATCTTTGCCAAATATTTTGTTTAGCTCTTCGACAACATATGCAACATAAATCGGTTCATTTCTTTTTCCTCTGAACTGTTGTGGTGGTAGATATGGGCAGTCAGTTTCGGTCACTATATTTTCTATTCCTATTATTTTGACTGTTCTTCTAAGCATTTCGTTCTTAGGATATGTAATTGGTCCGCCTATACCTATTTTGAAACCCAATTTTACGAATTTCTTCGCCCAGTTTTCATCTGAACCGAACGCGTGAACAATACCACGTAATTTTTCAGTCTTAAATGCACTTAAAATATCGTACGTGTCTTCGTATGCATCTCTAATGTGGAGTATGACGGGCAAATCGAGCTTTTGGGCTAAAGCAAGTTGATCGGCGAATACTCTTTTCTGAACCTCAACAGGTGAGAGGTTCCTAAAATAATCAAGGCCTATTTCTCCAATCGCGATAACTTTATTTGAAGTTGTTGCGAGTCTTTCGATTTTATCAAGGTAATTTTCTTTATGCTCAAGAGCATCTTTGGAATCGTGAGGGTGGACACCAATTGCACAGTAAGTGTTCGAAAGGCGCTTTGCAATCTTGATAGTTTCAGGCATATCTTTCATATTCGTAGACACATTCAAAACAAATTTTAACTCTTGAGTACGTTTTAGCACATCTTCCAGGTCGTTTTTGAATTGCCACATGTGCAAATGTGCGTGTGTGTCTATCAACTTTTGTGTGTCTAAATTCAATTCCATGGTATACACAGCCTCCTTTTTCTGATATAATTATACCAGAATTTTATTAACTTTATCATGTTTAGTTTTGAAATTGAGAAACAAGAACAGCTTTGGGGGTGTATCAATGGATCGTTACGGAAAACTGACGGTGATTACTGGACCTATGTATTCTGGAAAAACGACAGAACTTCTAAATTTTGCGGAGATTTATGACCTTGGAAGGAAGAAAATCGTTATTTTTAAGCCAGCCATCGATAACCGGTACAGTGCTGAAGATGTTGTAACGCACAAGTTTTTTAAAATGCCTGCTAAGGTAGTTGCGAGTTCTGATGAACTGGCTCGTGTGTATTATTCAGTTGGAGAAAGGCCCGATGCGATTTTTGTTGATGAGGTGCATTTTTTTGATGAAGCAATAGTTGATGTGCTAAAAAAGATAACCTCAGATGGTGTTGATGTATATTGTGCGGGTCTTGACATGAGCTATCTGTGGGAACCTTTCGAAGCAACAGCTAAGCTTATGGCAATAGCTGACGAGGTCATAAAGAAAAAAGCAGTGTGTGAAATATGTGGAGAATACAATGGGACACTATCGTTCAAGAAGAAGACAAACGGTGGTGTGATCGATGTTGGAGGGAAAGAAAAATATATAGCAGTTTGTAAAGATTGTTATAGAGAATTATCTTTGAAGGAGGGAGATAAATGATGGTGAGAAAGTGGAAGATTATTTTGGGTTCACTGTTCATTTTTATTTCTGCATTTGTTGTAGCACAATCGAAAGCAAATGTGACAGTTGTCCACACGAGTAACATATATGGAAATGTTTTGCCCTACAATTATTTTAATGATACTTTTGAGCCAAAAGGTTTGACGTATATTTATTCATACGTGACTTCAAAGAGAGCAGAGAATCAGAATTTTGTTCTCATCGATACAGGAAATATCCTTTACGGAAGTCCGTTTGGTGATTATTTTGTTGAAAAGGACATAGCAGAAAATCGAGTTTTAGAGTTAATTAACAAAACAGGTTACGATGTTTTAGTACCAGGAACGTTTGAGCTTTCGCTTGGTAAAGAGTATCTGAATCAGTATGTAAGAAAGTTTAATGGATTTGTTCTTGCGACAAACTTAGTTGGCGAGATAGACGGTATTAAAAACTACTATGTCAAAGTACTTCCAAACGGTATAAAAATAGCGATTTTCGGCGTCGTACCACCTTATGGTGAATATAAGTACAGTGACTATATTGCAAATCTTCGCGAAAGGATAGATAGAGTTAAGAAAGAAGTTGCGCCAGACGCAATCGTGCTCGCGACAAGTGGTGGCATTTCTTATGATCCCGTAAAAGGAAACAGAATAGCTTTGGAAAGCAATTTGAACATAGGGGACGCTTTGGTAAAGAATTTCTCAAAAGATGTTAATATCTTCTTGTTTGGAAATCAAGCCTTAATTTATACGGGTAAGAATCAAAACGTGATTTACTCACTTCCAGGTAATGATGGATTGTCAGTGAATGAAATCAATCTTGAATTCACGAAGAACGGAACTAAATGGAAATTGAACAACGTTTCCATTAAGAATGTCAAAATGGCTGATATCAAAGTCAACGAGGATATTATTTCATGGGCTCAGAAATTTGAAACAGAAGTGGAAAAATGGCTTTCCGAAAACTTGTTTGCATCTGCAGTGACAATTGGATTCAACAAATACATGGCCATTCTTGAAGATAGCTTAATCACGGAGTTGGTGAATAAATCAATTATTGAATATACAAGAGCGCAAATCGGTATTTGGAATGTCTATAATCCGAATTTTAAAGGTATAGTGGAAGGAAACATAACAAGAAAAGAACTATATGGGTTGATTGGAAAAACAACATCTGTAAAAGTGTTGAAGCTTTCTGGTGGGGAAGTAAAGGAGATAATCAAGAATAGCCTTCAGTATTTATCGCTTGAAGATAGTAAAGTCTTGTTCTCGAGAACAGTTGTAAACAATCCATGGTTCTATGATCTTATTGAAGGTATAAACTACAAGGTTGTGTTGAACAATGGGACAATAAGAGAAATAACCTTCTTGGGTAAACCTTTAGAAGACAGCGATACTCTTATTATGTCAGTGCCAACTATAAGAACATACGGTCAGAATCCATTACTGAAAGGCAAAGTTATCAATGATGTTGAGGTACCTGTGCAAAAAATACTATTTAGCACGATTGGTAATCTGTTGTCCGATGGGGTAATAGCCAACGAGGAGGATAGAAACAGAGAGTCCTTGGTACTCCTGACATACACTGTTCAAGCGGGTGATACTTTCAGACAAGTTGCTTACAGATTGGGTGTTAGTGAAGAGGAACTCTTGAAACTTAATCCTATTATCAAAGACCCGAATTTGATAAGGCCGGGATGGAAGTTCATCTACTACAAGAAGTATTTAGACCTTATTCCACCATTGAAAGAACTTTTCGAAGCCAAATAAATGAAAAGAGTGAACCAGATATTCAGAATTTAGAATAGTTTTTCATAGGCGGGGTGATAGTGATTCACCTCGCTTTTATTTCTTAAGTTAATCTCTCTGAAAACCAAGTTTTCGTATCATTCACACATAGTTACCATATGTGTGGTATAATATATAAAAGTTGAAATAGTTAAATAAATAGAACACATCCGGAGGTGTTTTGAGTGAAAAAGTTTTATATTACGACGCCTATTTATTATGTTAACGCGGAACCTCATATAGGGAGCTCATATACTACGATTGTTGGTGATATCTTGGCTCGTTACAAGAGAATGCTCGGCTACGAAGTTTTTTATCTGACTGGTACGGATGAACACGGTCAAAAAATAGCTCAGGCAGCACGAGAGAAAGGTGTTGAACCTCAAGTTCTCTGCGATGAACTTGCACAGAAATTTAAAGATTTGTGGAAGGATTTGAATATCACAAACGATTATTTTATAAGAACGACAGATGAAAATCACATGAGAACTGTTCAGTACTTTGTTTCAAGGATGCTCGAAAATGGCGATGTCTACAAAGGTACGTATGAAGGATGGTACTGTGTACCGTGTGAAACGTACTGGAACGAAGATGAATTAGAGCATGATGAACACGGACACAACCTTTGTCCATCGTGCAGAAGAGAAGTCCAGGTCATCAAAGAGGAAAACTATTTCTTCAGATTGTCAAAGTATACGGAGCCTCTTCTAAAGCATTTCCAAGATAATCCCGAGTTTGTTGAGCCTGATTTCAGAAAAAACGAGATGTTAAAAATTCTCGAATCTGGTCTGAAAGACCTTTCGATAACCAGAACAACGTTAAAATGGGGCATACCAATGCCAAAAGATCCAGAACACGTCATTTACGTCTGGGTCGATGCACTGATAAACTATATTTCGGCAATCGGTTATCCTGACAACATGGATAATTTCAACAAATGGTGGCCCGCTGATGTACATCTAATAGGAAAGGAAATTAACAGGTTCCACAGCCTTATTTGGCCTGCAATGTTGATGTCGGTCGGACTACCTTTACCAAAGAAAGTCTTTGCGCACGGCTGGTTGACTGTGAATGGCCAGAAGATAAGCAAGTCGCTTGGAAATGCTATAGATCCACGTGAGTACGTAAAGAAATATGGTAACGACGTTGTTAGATATTACCTCGTTAGAGATATAGTTTTTGGAAAGGATGGAGACTTTTCCGAAGAAAACCTCGTTAAGAGATTGAATTCTGATCTTGCTAACGATTACGGTAACCTGCTCCATAGGACACTTGCTATGATTGTGAAACATTTTTCCTCAATAGTTCCGGGTATTTCTTCGTTAGAAGAAATTGATAAGAGCCTCATAAGTGAATATGAAAAGACAAAAGAGGAATATATAAGCCTGATGGACAGTTACAAGATAACCGATGCGCTTGATAGATTGTGGCAGTTTATAGGGTATCTGAACAAATACTTTGACGAAACAAGGCCTTGGGTGTTGGCAAAGGAAGGTAATAAGGAAAGACTTGGAACAGTTTTGTCTTTGGTTGTAGAGAGTACACTGAAAGTTGCAACACTTGTTTCGCCAGTTATGCCTGATTCATCAAAAGAAGTCTATTCAAGACTTGGTATAAGCAGTGATTTCTCAGAGATTTATTTGACTGGGTGGGAACATCTCAAAGACAGAAAGATTCTACATGGTGAACCACTGTTTAAGAAATTTGAAAAAGGTAAGGAGGAAAAGTTTATGGAAAAAGAGCAAATTAAGGGTCAAGCTGAAACTAAAGTTGAAAATGTCGTAACTATGAGTGATCTTATAGATATAGATTACTTCAAAAAAGTAGATTTGCGCGTTGCAAAGATTTTAGAAGCCGAGAAAGTGGAGAAGTCCGAAAAATTAGTTAAGTTACAGATAGACCTTGGTGAACTTGGCAGGAGACAGATAGTAGCAGGTATAGCTCAGTTCTATAAACCCGAAGAGCTCGTAGGAAGGCTAATAATTGTTGTAGCCAATTTGAAGCCTGCAAAGTTGATGGGACTTGAATCAAACGGAATGCTGCTTGCCGCTAAGAAGAACGATAAGCTCAAACTGTTAACAGTATCTGATGAAATCGAACCGGGAGCGAAGATTTCGTAATAAGTTTCATGGTATTTCAGATTTGTGGTTAGTCAAATTAGTCTGGAATTTGAGGAGGTAACTCAAGGTGAGCGAGAAAGAATTCAGTGATGTAAACAATCCCGTTGAATCTAATGGCGATTCAAAAGATAATAATATAATAGAGCGATTGCTCGAAGAGGAACTTGTGAAATCATATCTGAGCTACTCGATGAGTGTAATCATCGGGCGCGCTATCCCAGATGTTAGAGACGGTTTAAAACCTGTTCAACGAAGAATTCTGTACTCAATGTATGAGTTGGGATTATCGCACAATAAGCCATTTAAAAAGTCTGCACGTATCGTTGGTGAAGTGATGGGTAAGTATCACCCGCACGGTGACGCTTCGATTTACGAAGCGCTTGTGAGAATGGCACAACCTTGGTCCATGAGATATTCACTTGTTGAAGGGCAAGGAAACTTTGGGTCTGTTGATAGGGACCCACCAGCTGCGATGAGGTATACCGAGGCTCGTCTGCATAAAATCTCGGAAGAAATGATGGAAGATATAGAGAAAAATACTGTCCGTATGTTAGATAACTTCGACGGGTCGTTGCAAGAACCAGAAGTTCTGCCTTCAAAATTGCCAAATTTATTGCTTAACGGTGCGAGTGGTATAGCAGTTGGTATGGCGACAAGCATTCCAACGCATAATTTGAAAGACGTGGTGGATACAATAGTCGCAGTTATTAAAGAACCGGATATTTCTGTCGAAAGGCTGCTTGATATAATCAAAGGCCCGGATTTTCCAACTGGTGGAATTATCATAGGAAGAGCTGGAATACGTGAAATGTATGTTACAGGCAAAGGCAGTTTCACTGTAAGAGGCAAAGTTGAAGTAAAACATGAGAAGAAGAAAAAAAGCATAATAATTACCGAGATACCCTATGGCATAAGCAAAGCAGATTTAATAAACCAGATTGCTGAATACTTACAAGAAGAAGAGATTCCAGTCAAGGATTTAAGAGATGAAAGTGATAAAGAAGGTCTTAGGGTTGTAATCGAATTTCCAGAAGAAATAAACGAGGAAGTTATTTTGAACAATCTCTACCAGAAAACAGGCCTTCAAACGAGATTCAACGCAACGTTCTTGGTAATAGATGCAGATAAGCAACCAAGACTGATGAATCTTAAGCAAATAGTTGAGGCATTTGTCAGACACAGGTTTGAAGTTATACGCAGGCGCACACAGTATGCGTACCAACAGGATTCAAGAAAGGCTCATATCCTTGAAGGACTGATAAAAGCTTCGAGGGCGATAGACACCGTTGTAAACATTGTGCGAGGTGCGAAAGATTCTTCAGATGCGACAGCACAGTTGATCGATATTCTCCAACTAACTGAAGAACAGGCAAAGGCAGTATTGGACATGAGACTTGGTAGGCTTACAAACTTGGAAACTCAGAACCTGCAAGGTGAGTACAGGGAAGTATTACTGCGATTGGAAAGGGAAAAAGAAATATTGATGAGCGATGAGAAGGTCTATGAAGTCATGATTCAAGAACTTCTGGAATTGAAGGAAAAGTACGGAGATGAGAGAAGAACCGAGATAACAGAATACGAAGAAACAATAACGCGGTTTGATAAGAAGGATCTTGTACCAAACAAGGATGTTGTTATGACGTTGACAAGAAAAGGCTTCTTAAAGTTGATGGACCTCAATGTCTTCCGAACGCAAAGGCGCAATGGAAAGGGAGTTACTGGAACCAACTTAATGGAAGACGATATCGTCTCACAGATAATTTATACGCAGTTGCACAACAATACGTTGTTCTTCACTTCCTTTGGTAAGGTATACGAACTTGAAAACTTAGAGATAGAAGAAAGTGGACGCACAACGAAAGGTAAGCCCGTTAATAAGTATATAAAGCTTGAACAAGGCGAAAAGGTTCTTGCAATGATGGATATATCAGATTACAGTGGCGACTTGCTTTTTGTGACTAAGAATGGTGTGGTTAAGAGAACGAAACTTGAGGAGTTTAGGAATATAACATCAAAAGGTATAAGGGCTATAACTTTTAGAGAAGGTGACGAGCTTGTTTCTGTGTTGAAAGTTTCATCTGAGGAGCACACTGTGTTGATCTCTACTAAACTTGGAATGAGCATCAGGTTTGGACTTGAAGAAGTAAGAACGATGGGAAGATCCGCAGCAGGTGTTGGTGGAATAAGATTGCGAGAAGGCGACCAAGTTGTCTCTGCAACCATTTTGGAAAATGACGAAGGATTTATACTCACAATAACAGAAAATGGTTTTGGAAAACTGACAGAAGCTTCAGAATACAGGAAGCAGTCGAGAAATGGAATTGGTATAAAGAATATCGCCGACCTTGAAAAAACAGGAGCTATTGTTGGTGTTTCATATGTAAAAGGTGATGAAGAAGTCGTTGTATTTACCAAAGACGGTGCGACTATAAAATTCAAAGTTAGCGATGTACCTTCACGCGGACGTGTAGCACAGGGAGTCAAAGTGATCCACCTTGCTGACGGAGATATCGTCGCAGATTTTGCCGTTATCGGTGGTGAAGATTGATTTGTACAGGGAAATTGAACACAAAGCGGATTTGGCGTATGAAGTAATTGTAAATGATATCGATGAGCTGCTGAGAGATTTAATCGAGATTTTCAAAGAGAATGCAGAGATCGAAAGTTCAAAAAATGTTGAAGTTTCAAATGACAATTTGCAAAATATTGTAAAAAAATGTTATAATATAAAAATGATTAAAGATATGGACGAGTCGGATGAATTCATAGACAGCGTTTTTGACACAGTAAATGATATAATTTCTTTAATAGACAGGGGATATTTTCCAATCAAAGTCGAGAACTCCTGCATTTATTTGATACCGCTTAGAGTGATTTTTAGAATCAAAGCTTTGACTTACCACGCACTTAAAGTAAAAGTTCTGGGTTCAAGAATTCATTTTTGGATGGTGTTCGACGTATGAGGAATTTGACAGAAAAACAGCAGCAAATCTATGAGTTTATAAAAGACTATATAACAATGAAAGGATACTCTCCATCTGTTAGGGATATAGCGCGTCATTTCAAGATGACGCCACGTGGTGCTCAGCAACATATAATAGCATTAGAAAAGAAAGGTTACATAACACGTGCCAAAGGACCAAGGACGATAACCTTGGCTGACAGGAAGGAAAGTATTACAATTCCTGTTAAAGGAAAAATCGCTGCTGGACAAGCCATAGAAATGTTTGAAGAAGTTGACGAAGAAATTGAGGTACCGTTGGTCATGCTTCGAGGTTATGGAGTTTACTTTGCCTTGAAAGTTCAAGGCGATAGTATGATTAATGCACACATTGTTGATGGAGATTATGTAATCATCAAAAAGCAATATACGGCAGAAAACAATTCGATAGTTGCCGTCACGGTTGATGATAAGGTAACACTTAAGCGTATCTTTGTTAGGGATGATGTCATAGAGTTAGTTCCAGAGAATGATTCGTACCCAATTATAAAGCAGGATCCAAAGAAGGTTAGAGTTATAGGTAAAATGGTAGGGCTAATTAGAGTTCTTAAATAGGTTATTTTCACAGTAAGGGGTGGACAGTTATGGAAATGAAGAAATTAGGAGATATAGTTCTTTTTAAAGTTCCTGAAGAAATGGAGCTAACTAATGCTCAGGATATTAAAAGATTTGTATATGAAAATTCTTTCGATAAAGGTTTGAAAAAAGTAATTCTTGATTTTTCTGAAACTAAGTATATAGATAGCACAGGCCTTGGAACTATGGTCGCACTCCACAAGCAAGCATTGATGAACGCTGGAGCGGTTGTTTTTTTGAATCTTGATAGTAACATTAAGAACTTACTTAAAATGACAGCTTTAGATAGAATTTTGAATATTTATGATAATGAAAGGGAAGCCATTGAGTTTCTTAATAAGTAAAAAGCTTAGATTTAAAAGATTTCCGGTAATAAGTCAAGAGGAGAAAAAATAGAAAAATAAAAAACCTAGTCAACACTTTGACTTTCAATAACTTAATATTTCACTTTCATTCTTCACATACTTGATTTCGTTCTTTTTACCTATTTCATCGGTACATACGGTACGTTGTTCTTTAGTAAATAATACACTAAATTTACTAATTTCCTTGCAGTTAATATTAGCGCTCTCATGTGTTTGTGTGTTGTTGCTTCTGCGTACTTTTTGCGATAATATTCTTTGTATACAGGATCGTATGTCTTTACTCCGTTCGCTGCCATTACTAGGTATGTTCTTAGATACTTGTTCCCTTTTTTCGTT
>NZ_FRDJ01000009.1 GCF_900143265.1 Fervidobacterium gondwanense DSM 13020
CTAAGATTACGTTGTTTAACCCTTCCTTTTGCTTAATAATTCTTATTTTTTCCTCTAACATTTTAATACCATCTATGGTATTATTAATCTTGAAAGGGCTAATCAAATCAATTCCACGATAATCAGTCATCCTAACCCAATGATTTCTTTTAGCAACATCAATACCGACAATTAGAGTGTCTTGAGAAATTCTTGAAACTTTTGGATTAACATACTTTTGTTCCATGGTATCGCCTCCTGATTTTAGTGTGATGGGGTAATTATATATTATCAGGAGGCGATACTTTTTTCAAAATCTATTTTTCCTTACAGGAATGCTTATTTAGATTGTTTTTCTAAAGCTTCTTGGTAATTCTCAGTCAAGTACCTTGCAGCGTCTTCAGGCGGTACTGGGTTGATATAAAATCCAGAACCCCATTCGAAACCTGCTACACGTGTTAAGCGTGGAATGATCTCAACATGCCAGTGATAGTAAGTCTTGCCTTCCTCAAAAACTGGTGCTGTATGTATTAAGAAATTGTATGGCGGATTGTTGAGAACAACATAAATTCTGTGAAGAACGTCCTTCATTATCCTTGCAAAAGATCTTACCTCATCTTCAGTTATGCTGCCAAAATCATGTGAATGCCTCTTTGGAAGAACCCACGTTTCAAATGGAAACCGAGCTGCGTAAGGTTCAAAAGCTATGAAGTGTTCGTTTTCTTCGATCAATCTTCTGTTTTCTATCTTTTCTTGGTTTATCATATCGCAGAAGACACATCTCTCTTTGTACGAATAGTAATCCTTGGCACCGTCAAGTTCCTCTTGGACAGTCTTTGGAACAACCGGCGTTGCAATAATTTGGCTGTGCGGGTGTGCCAAAGATGCCCCGCCTTCCTTTCCGTGATTTCTGAAGACGAGAATATATTTGACTCGTTCATCTTTTGCCATCGTTCTGAACCTTGTTACGTATGCCCAGACTACTTCCTCAGCTTGCTTGTAATCATACAGAGCAAATGTTGATTCATGATCTGGAGTTTCAACGATAACTTCGTGGTATCCAAAACCGGTCATAGCATCGTACATTCCATGACCGTACCTATCTACTGGTAACTCTGGATCAACAGCTGGAAATTTGTTTGACACAACTCGTACCCACCAGCCTGGCGTGTTTGGTTGGGTATCAGCTGGCCTGAAAGCCAAAATTTCTGGCGGTGTTGTATGCTCATTACCGTAGTCGAAAGGACAGAACGCAACTTTAACTTCTTCTGGCTGCACCTGAAAATCATGCGGTCTTTTAGCTCGTTCCGTTGAGATGATGACCCATCTTTTTACCACGGGATCTTTTCGGTATTCTGGCATATGAATTCCTCCCAAGTTTTCATTTCTTGCATTCTATTGGTTTTACTGAACTTTAGATTTCGCACGTTGGTAGAGTTTTACATATTCCTTTGCCGAACTGTCCCAGGTTAAATCTGTAGACATTGCGTTCCTTATCAGAGTACCCCAGTGTTCCTTATCGTTGTAGAAGTATACGGCCTTCGCTATGGCTTCAAACAGATGAGCTGGATCAAAGCCTTCAAAGCCAAATCCAGTTCCTTCTTTCGTAATCGGATCATATTCTTTCACTGTATCTGCAAGTCCACCAGTGTACCTAACGATAGGTATTGTGCCGTATCTCAGGCTGTACATCTGCCCTAAACCGCAAGGCTCATATCTCGATGGCATTAAGAACATGTCACTACCTGCGTATATCTTTTGCGCAAGAACCACATCGAATTTCAAGTTTATCGAATACTTATCAGGATATTTTTCACCAAGTTTCTTAAACATTTCTTCGTATTCTTCATCTCCTGTACCGAGAAGAACAAACTGAATGTCAAGCAAAGACACGTAGTCCATTATTTCAGCCATAATGTCCAAACCCTTCTGAACTACAAGTCTGTTTATCATACCTATGACAGGTACATCTCTTTCAGGAAGACCGAGCTCTTTTTGAAGCATCCTTTTATTTTCCTTTTTCTTTTCTATGGTATTTAAATCATAATTGACGTAAATTCGCTTGTCTGTTGCTGGGTTGTACTCTTCGTAATCTATACCATTTAAAATACCATATAAGTCTGAGGATCTCATTCGCAGCACGCCATCCAATTTTTCACCGTACTCCTTAGTTTGTATTTCCCTGGCGTAAGTTGGGCTTACAGTGTTGATAATGTCTGAAAATATTATGCCGCCCTTAAGGAAGTTCATTTTTCCATAAAATTCAAGACCGTCTATGTTGAAGAGATAATCAGGTAGCCCAGCAAATCTCATGTACGATGGTTCATAAATTCCTTGGTATCCTAAATTGTGAATCGTAATCATGGAAGCTGCTCTGGATATTAAATCATCGTTTCTGTAAACAGTTTTCATGTACACTGGGATCAAAGCGGTCTGCCAATCATTAACATGAACCACATCGTAAGTGAAATTCAGCTTTTTTACCGCTTCAAGAACAGCGTTAGAGAAAAATATCGCTTGCTCTGCCAAATCAGGTCCAGCGTATACCTCATCTGCACTGAAATAATATTCGTTCGCTATAAGAAAGACATTGACATCTTTCGTTCCTGGCAATTTTGTTTTGTATATATCAAATTTCTCAGTTGTTGATAGTACTGGAAGTTCAATTCCTTCAGAGAGTTTCTCGATGGTATAACCAAATTTCGCAGCATTTTCGTCTACCTTTTTGTGATATGGCATGTAGATATCAACCGTAACGCCTTGTCTTTCAAGATATTTCGGAAGCGCTCCAACTACGTCAGCTAAACCACCAACTTTTGCAAACAGATAAACTTCATACGACACCATTGCTATCCTCATTTCTTTCACCTCCTAAAATAATCACTTGCTCTAATAAATTCATCATGAGTAAATACTATGTAGTCACACTTCGAGCCTATTTTGTTTATGAAGCGTGCACAGTCATCTTTTCTTAACCACCTTATTATATCATAAAACTCTACTTTATTCATTACGATATCTCCCGTGTAAAGCACACGGCCCATATTGTAAGTTTCAATAACAAAAGACAGATGTTCCTTTGCATGCCAAGGGGTGTGAAAGACAGTTACCTTACCATCGAAAAGTTTACTTCCAGCATCTATTTCAATTACGCGCTTCCATGAATTAATTATTTCCAAATACAATTTGCTTTTAATTATTCCAAATTTACTGTAAGGCTTATTCTTATAAGCTGGGTGGATATAAACTGTAGCATTTGAAAAAAGACGTGTAGCGTATGCGTGGTCTAAGTGCAAATGAGTAAGTAATATATCGGTTATATCCTCGAGCTTGATGCTTCTTTTTTCAAATTCTTCTTCCAAGAAATGAAAAGACACATAGTCTCCCGGGTCGATAAGCACCTTACGTTCGTTGTATTCTAATAGTACAGGTGTGGAGTAAGCAACTTCTACTGTTTTAGGCACCCTTATGCTACCACCGTAGGATAGTATGTGTATTCTCATGCGTTCATTCCTCCTTGTACATCGTGTATTCAACCCATATTCTATATGATACCACACCACTTTGTAGATTCTCAAGAAACTTGTTGAAAATGTCTAAAAGTATATGATATAATAAATGTACCTTAGTACCTAATGGAGGTGGAAATATGAAGTACAGATGCACTGTTTGCGGTTACATTTATGATCCTGAAGTTGGAGATCCAGATTCCGGCATCAATCCAGGCACACCGTTTGAAAATCTTCCAGACGATTGGACATGCCCAGTTTGCGGAGTAAGTAAGGATATGTTCGAACCTCTTGAATAATTTCAAACCTATTCAAGATTTAATTTCAGAAAGACAAAGTCAATTCGGGGGGCATGCCCCCCGATTTATCCATAAATAATATTATTGAAATATTTGAGAAGGAGTTGATTATATTATGGTAAGAGTTAGGTTTGCTCCAAGCCCAACAGGTTATTTACACGTAGGTGGGGCAAGAACGGCTTTATTCAATTACTTGTTTGCAAGAAAGATGGGCGGAAAGTTTATACTGAGGATAGAAGATACGGACATCGAAAGATCCGAAAAAGTCTTCGAGGAACAACTGATAAGTGCGTTGAAATGGTTGGGACTCGATTGGGACGAAGGACCAGACATCGGTGGTGATTATGGGCCATACAGACAGAGTGAGCGCACAGAACTTTATCATAAATATGCACAAGAGCTTGTCAAGCAGGGAAAAGCTTACGAAGTCTATGCATACCCTGAAGAAATAGAGGCCATGAGAGAGCAGCTTTTGGCAGAGGGTAAGCCACCTCACTATACAAGAGAGATGCTTGAACCTTATAACACAGAAGAAAGAAAAAGAGAGTACGAAGAAAAAGGATTAAGACCTGCAATTTACTTCTCAATGCCGAGAAAGGATTACATAATAAACGATGTTGTAAAAGGTGAGGTCGTTTTTAAAGCTGGTAGCGTTGGTGACTTCGCACTCCTTAGAAGCAATGGCATGCCAACATACAATTACGCTTGTGTTATCGATGATGGACTGATGAAGATAACTCATGTTTTGCGTGGTGATGACCACCTTTCAAATACAGTTAAGCAAGTTGCACTCTACGAAGCATTCGGTTGGGATACACCTGTTTTTGGACATGTCTCAATGATACTCGGTCCTGATGGAAGTAAACTGAGTAAGAGGCATGGTGCAACTTCTGTAGAAGAATTTAAGTCGAGAGGCTACTTACCAGAATCATTGGTGAACTTCTTAGCATTGCTTGGATGGTCACACCCAGAAGGAAAGGAAATCTTGACAAAGCAAGAATTAGTAGAAAGTTTCTCATTGGAAAGATTAGTAAAGAATCCGGCAATTTTCAACCCAGAGAAATTGCGCTGGATGAATTCAGAACACATAAGGATGAAACCGGTTAGGGAAATCGTGTTGTTAGCGAAAGAATTCATGAGTAAAGATATTGATGAAAGCTACTTGGAAAAGATAATCCCAGCAGTTAAGGACAGAATAGAAGAACTTTCGCAATTGCCAGAACTGACAGAGTTCTTCTTCAAAAGACCAGAAAATTTGCCAGAGAAAACACCAGAAGCGCATGAAACGTACGAAAACTTGTTAAACGAATTGAAGAACATAGAAAATTGGAACAAGGAAAGTATATATGCAGCGTTTAAAAATGTGATGAAAGGTGCAAAGCTTAAAGGTAAAGATTTCTACATGACGCTAAGACTTGTACTCACTGGAAAACACGAAGGTCCTGAGCTAATTGATATATTGGAGATACTCGGCAAAGAAGAAGTGCTTGCAAGGATAGAGCAATTCCTAAGTAAGTGATAAAGAAATAACATTTGGAGCGTGAGTGGAATGAGCCATAAGGTACATATAACGGACACGCTAACAAAGAATAAAGTACCGCTTGAAACAATCGAGCCAGGAATAGTTAAGATGTACGTCTGTGGACCTACCGTGTACAACTACATACACATTGGAAATGCCCGTCCAATGGTTGTTTTTGATGCATTTAGGAGGTTTCTCGAATTTGTTGGTTATAAGGTGATAATGGTTCAGAATTTTACAGACATCGACGACAAGATAATTAACGAGGCTAATGAATGGGGAGTTGACTGGAAAACAGTTGCAGATACATTTATTGCAGAATATTTCCACGATGCGCATTTACTTGGTGTAAGGGCGGCAAACTATCATCCCAGGACAACCGATTTTGTTGAAGATATAGTAGAGGCTGTTAAGAGAATTATTGAAAATGGATACGCATATCCTGTTGAGAATGGTGATGTATATTTTAGCGTTAGGAAATTGCCAGGCTACGGTAAATTATCAGGGAAAAATCCGGACGATTTACGTGCCGGGGCACGTGTGGATATAAGCGATGCAAAGAAAGACCCTCTTGATTTCGTTTTGTGGAAATCGGCCAAGCCCGGCGAGCCAAAGTGGGAAAGTCCATGGTGTGCAGGAAGACCAGGATGGCACATTGAATGTTCAGTAATGTCTCAAAAGCTCCTCGGTGATATGTTCGATATCCATGGTGGCGGTGAGGACTTAATCTTTCCGCACCACGAAGATGAGATAGCACAGGGTGAGGCTTTGACCGGTAAGCCACCTGCAAAATACTGGATGCACAACGGAATGATCATCGTGCGTGGGGACAAGATGAGCAAATCTCTGGGAAATACATTCATGGTTAGAGAAGCCGTTAGAAAATACGGTAAAGATGGCGTCAAAATTTTCCTTCTGTCCAAACACTACAGGTCACCTATGGAATTCTCAGATGAAATCTTGAGCGATAACATGAAAGCCGCAACGAGAGTTCATAATACTTTGAAGAGGTTTACAGAAAAATACAAGTACCCGTTGGTTCCAAAAGAAGATACTGAAATGAAAGAATACATAGACAAGTTTGTTGAAGCCCTCTCTGACGACTTTAATACACCAATAGCACTTTCGATAATCTTCGACGTGTCAAAAGAATTGAACAAAGCTATGGACAGTGGAGATGATCAGAGGGCCCTTAAAATGTATCACTTGATTAAGCGTGTTTTCGGACCTGTATTGGGGATATTTGACGCAGAAATTGTCACAACTGAGATTTCATCAGACATAGTCGACAATGTAATTCAAAAGGTTATAGATCTGAGAACTGAATTCAGAAAACAAAAGCAATACGATTTAGCCGACAAGGTGAGAAATACACTGTTAGAAGCAGGTGTGAAGTTACTCGACACACCAGAAGGAACGAAATATGAGATAGTGGAGGGAGAAAAATGAGATATACGCAGTTTTACGCGCCAACTTTGAAAGAAGCCCCGGCAGATTCCGAAGTTCCAAGCCAAGAATTACTCATCAGAGCTGGGTTCATAAGAAAAATAGCCGCAGGTGTTTACACTTACCTACCACTGGGTAGAAGAGTTCTTTTAAAGATTGAAAACATAGTTAGGGAAGAAATGAACAAAATAGGTGCAAATGAGATTTTGATGCCAATAATTCAACCTGCTGAACTGTGGAAACAATCGGGCAGGTGGGAAGATTACGGTCCTGAGATGATGAAGTTGAAAGACCGCCATGGACGAGATTTTACATTGGGACCAACTCACGAAGAACTCGTCACTTTCCTCGTTCAAAACGAATTGAATAGCTATAGACAGCTTCCAATAACACTTTACCAGATGGCAAATAAATACAGAGATGAAATCCGTCCAAGGTTCGGAGTCCTGCGCGCAAGGGAATTTATAATGAAAGATGGCTACAGTTTCCACGACAGCTGGGAGTCTTTGGATGAGACTTATCAAGCTCATAGAAGAGCTTATTCAAACATCATGGAGCGCATAGGTCTGAAATATGCCGTTGTTGAAGCGTCGTCCGGTGCGATAGGCGGTAGCGAAAGTCACGAATTCGTGGCTTTTGCCGACACAGGGGAAAGCAATATACTCTATTGTGAGTGCGGTTACGCCGGTAATGACGAGAGAGTACCATATGTTGGTGATATCGTGTACGACAATGAAGATGAAAAGACCATTGAAAAAGTCTACACTCCAAACGTAAAAACAGCACAAGATGTTGCTGATTTTCTTGGTGTTCCGGTAAGAAAAATCGTTAAAACGTTAATCTACAAAGGGCGAAATGGCTATTTCATGGCATTAGTACCTGGCGATAGGGAACTAAACGAAGAAAAACTTAAAGCTTTCATTAATGACCAATCATTAACATTTGCAACACCTGACGATATATATAGAGATTTTGGAGTTCCTATCGGATTTTTAGGACCCGTTGGAGTCAAGGGTATAAAGATAATAGCGGATAATCAAGTAAAAGGCATGAAAAACTTTGTTGTTGGTGGAATGGAGAAAGATTACCACTTCGTGAATGTAAACGTTGGGCGAGATTTTGTGCCAAGTGAATGGACAGACTTGGTTGTCACGACAGCAGGTGACCCGTGCCCACATTGTGGAAAGCCCATGAACATGAAAAAGGGTATCGAGCTTGGGCATATATTCAAGCTTGGCACAAAGTATTCAGAAGCTATGGGAACAAAATACATGGATAGAGATGGGCAGCTCAAACCATTCATCATGGGTTGCTATGGTTGGGGTATATCACGAACGATGGGTGCGATCGTTGAACAACTTTACGACGAAAAAGGTATCATATGGCCGCTATCTGTTGCACCGTTTACCGTTGTAATTACACCAGTGAGCAGTAACGAGAATTTGATGAGTTTTGCAGAAAAAGTGTACAAATTCTTGTCAGAAAAAGGCGAAGAGGTTCTCTTCGATGACAGAAATGTCTCTCCTGGCGTAAAATTCAGCGATGCTGATCTAATAGGTATACCATTCAGAATGACTATAGGTAAGGCATTAAATGAGGGCTTCGTAGAAATTAAACGGAGAACTGGGAAACAATTGAGAGTCGAAGCCGACTTGGAGAAAATATACGAGGTCTTACAGAAATCAAAAGAAGAATACAGTCCGCACGAAAGGTATTAGTTTTGAGAGCTCACCACCCTTAGCGTTTCAAGGCTTAGGGTGGTTTTTTTAATGCACCAGAAAGGAGGTGTTTTTTATGGCACTTTCGAATATTGAAAAGGAAAGTAAATACATCTACCGAATTAGAAAAACGGGAAGCATGAAGGTGGATGCTGTTGTTCTTTCTGACTATGAGACGATAGATGAAGACGCTGTAGAACAAATTAAGAACGTTGCCACTTTACCAGGGATTGTTCATTACGCCTTAGCGATGCCAGATATACATTGGGGATACGGTTTCCCAATAGGTGGAGTAGCTGCCTTTGATATAGAAGACGGTGTTATAAGTCCTGGTGGAGTCGGATTTGATATAAATTGCGGTGTCAGAATGCTTGTAGTTGAAGGACATAGTAATCTGGTAAAAGATAATTTAGAAGTGATTATTCAACGGTTGTATGAAGCAATTCCTGTGGGGGTTGGAGAGAGAAGCGAGAAGAAATTTTCAAGAAAGGAATTTAAGGAAATTGTCGAAAAAGGTGCTAAGAAGGTTATCGAATTAGGTTACGGCTACCAAGATGATTTGGAAAGAATTGAGGACTTTGGCTGTATAAGAGAGTGCGACTTTTCAAACGTCAGCGAAGAAGCTTTTGAAAGGGGTAAAGACGAGCTCGGAACACTTGGAGCCGGGAATCATTTCTTAGAGGTTCAGGAAGTTGCGGAAGTTTACGATGAAGAGGTAGCAAAGATATTAGGAGTAGAAAAGGGAATGATAACTGTACTGATCCACACAGGGAGCAGAGGATTTGGACATCAAATAGCAACGGACTACATAAAGCTGATGAGGGACAACTTAAAAGAACACAACAAAAATCTCCCTGATAAGCAATTAATAAACGCACCATTTAAAAGTGATTGGGGACAGAAATACTACAGTGCGATGAATTGTGCAGCGAATTACGCTTTTGCAAATAGGCAGATAATAACACATCTTATCAGGAAGGTTTTCAAAACTGTCTTAGGAGTAAATGTAAGGGTTATATATGACATAGCACACAACATCGCTAAAGTTGAAGAGCATGTTGTAGATGGAAAAAAGAGAAAACTGGTTGTACATAGAAAAGGAGCGACGAGAGCTTTTGGACCTGGCAATGACGTACTCCCGGAAATCTTCAAAAGAACTGGCCAGCCAGTCATAATACCTGGAAGTATGGGGACAGCTTCATACTTGCTTGTCGGTACAAAAAAGGCCGAAGAGATGACATTTGGGTCAACAGCACATGGTGCGGGTAGAGCCCTTGGAAGGAGAGAAGCA
The DNA here is from genome assembly GCF_900143265.1 of Fervidobacterium gondwanense DSM 13020. NCBI lineage: Bacteria > Thermotogati > Thermotogota > Thermotogae > Thermotogales > Fervidobacteriaceae > Fervidobacterium > Fervidobacterium gondwanense. Next base: position 9,765 of record NZ_FRDJ01000009.1, read on the forward strand.
ACAAGGGAACTTTCAACCGAGAGAGTCCTTAACGAGCTCAAATCCAAAGGCATAAAAATAATGGCAAAATCTAAAAAAGGTATCGTTGAGGAAGCTCCCGAAGCTTACAAAGACGTCGATAAAGTTGTTCAGATAGTCGATGAACTTGGAATATCACTCAAAGTGGCAAAATGCATCCCACTCGGAGTGATGAAGGGATGAGAAATTTTCTGAGATTTCACAAAGACAAGAATGAGTTTTACTTAACAGTTGAAGGGGTATTTTCGACTCCTTATATAGTCTTAACGCAGACAGCTATATTTACAGCAATTGCAATATACTTCGGTCTGAATGAAGTATCACTTGGATTAGCAGCCTCATTCCCGATGGCGTTTCAGATATTCCAAATTTTTGCACCATCAATAATAGAAAGGATTCCAAGCAAGAAAATCCTTCTTGGTTTTTTTAACTCGGGTAGATTTCTCTGGCTCATACTGATACCCTATCTTTTCGCAGAGCATAAGCCCCCGGAAATATTCATAACCGTTTTCGCGATAAGTCAGATATTCGCCGCTCTTGCTGGTAACGTCTGGATAAGCATTGTTTACGATACAATAAGTCCCGAGAGAAGAGGTAAGTACCTTGGTTTGAGAAATTTCTTTGTCTCATTTATGACTTTACTAACGTTTTACTCTTTCTCTTTAATAAACGACTCAGTAAAGAAACCTTACAGTTTCTTGTTAATAATACTAGCGACAGAAATAACTACCATTATATCTCTGATGGCGATAGCACCTATCGAAGAAAAGAGGTCAAAACGGGCAGGTACATTCAACGATCTAAAGATAGTGCTTTCAGACAAGAACTTTATCAAGCTCTCAAAGGCATACTTTTTTTGGAATTTTGTTGTACTCATGGCAGCACCATTTTTTCCATACCACCAATTAAATAATTTAAAATTACCAATGACATATATAAGCTACACATCTATAACGGCTTCCCTGCTCTCTATGTTATTTTATACGCTATGGGGCAAACTTGCAGATGAGTTCGGGCACAAAAGTGTGCTTATAACTGGTTTGGCAATAGTATCCATGACACCAGCGATTTGGATTTTGATGAATGAACGTGATTGGATATTGGCTCTTACGCTCGATGCTATACTGTCTGGGGTTGGATGGGCTGCTGTTAACCTTTCAATTATCACTTTACCGATGGAAACAGCTTCGACTAGCTCACCGATGTACTTTGCTGTTTTCTCGGCACTTGGTGGATTAGGTGGTATGCTTGGGTCAATGATTGGTGGGCCTATTGCGAGAATGTTCAACCATTTTGATTTTTACATTGGAGAGTTTCATATTTTCGGACTACAGATATTCTTTATCATTGAAAGTATACTCAGATATCTAACTATACCACTCTTTGCAAAGATAACGACTAAAAAGTATGTCACACCTTCAACTTTGTTCATGAACGCTATATCGATTCTCTCAGGACGCCAAGCAATAAGGATACATGAAGGAACAAGATCAGAGGTTGTTATTGGAAGGAAAAGGGTCAACAGATGGTGGTGAATGGACAAAACAAAAGCTGGGATTGATCCCAGCTTTTTTGATATTTCTTATTACTGTTTTTATTCCTTTTCAACCTTCACTGATTCAGCATATTGTTCCACTTCTGAGATTACTCCATTCTCAAAAACTATCTTTGGTGAAGGAATACCGTTGAAGTTTGTGGCATATTCTGAAGTGTATGCGCCTGTCGCATGGAAGTAAACAAGATCATCTATTGTGGTGCTTTTCGGCAACTGAGCGTCATAGTACATAACATCAACACTATCACATGTCGGACCTGCTAAAACAAATGTTTCCAATTCCTCGTCTTCTTTGCCATCAACTGTTATTCTGTATCTGATGTTTTGAATAGTTTCTGTCAAGCCATGGAATACACCTGCGTCAAGATAAAGCCATTTTTCCTCACTTTTTTGGCTTCTGAGTATAACTCTTGTAATCATTATACCCGCATTTCCAACCATCGATCTTCCAGGCTCAACTATTACTGTTATATTATCTCCAAGATACTCTTCAACTGCCTCGTTTATAACCTTTGCAATATCTTTCACCGCCGGAATACTTCTTACGTACTTGACTGGCATTCCACCACCAGTATTTATCATTGTCATCTTCACACCAAACTCTTTTGCTTCCTCAAAAACGATCGCCGCTTCCCTAATAGCCGTGCGCCAGTTTTCTGGGTTGTAGTTTTGCGAACCAACGTGGAAACTCAAACCGATAGGATTTAAGCCATTTTCCTTTGCATATTTAACAAGTTCAATGGCATGGCTTACGCTTGTACCAAATTTCCTTGTTAATGGCCAATCGGCGTCGTCTTCCATTCCATTTGTGCTGATTCTCACGTAAATATTCGATCCCGGTGCAACAGCTGCAATTTTCTCTATCTCCATTTCGGCATCTACAGCGAACATCCTAATTCCATTTTCATAAGCGAACTTTATATCTTCTGTTTTCTTTATTGTATTTCCAAAGCTCATTCTATAGGGTTCAACTCCAAGTGATAGAAGTTTTTCAATCTCGCCTCTTGATGCAACGTCGAAATAACTACCTAAATCCCTTAGAAGTTTCAGAATCTCAACGTGAGAATTCGCTTTTACTGCGTAATATACTTTACAGTTCTTAATATTCTCCACTAAGTTTAAGTAGTTCTGTCTAACTACTTCTAAATCCATTACTAAGACTGGTGTTCCGTAATTGCTTGCTATTGTTCTGAGTTTTTCCATCTCTTTTGTCCCTCCTTGTATAAATTATCGAACTTATGATAGAATATATATGCCAAAATATACATAAACATGAGTTTAAAATATTGTGGTATTATGTTACAATTCATATAACGTAACATTGGGGGGAAGGATGTGTCTAAAAAAGAACTCTTTTTTGTTATTTCGTTATTTCTTATAGGAGGTTTGTTCTTTTTTCTTTCGAGACCTTTGATTGTAAGCTATGATTTAAGACTTTTGATACTCGGTTTCTTAATAATGGTTTTTGCCCAGTATGTGCAGATACCGATTGCCGGTGTGATATTTAATATGAAGGCATTCGCTGCGCTTTTTTTGCTTCTGTTTTTATCACCTGAAACCACAGCCCTTTTATCTATTGGTTCAATTCTTGTACAAAGGAAAATCAATTTAAAAAGTTTTGTACTGAGAAGCTCTTTTGAATTAGCGCAATATGGTTTAGCTACATTCCTTTTTAAGTTATCATCGACGGATTATTATAGGATACCGTTATTTTCAATATCTTATTTTTCTTTAAACTCGATTCTTACAGTAATTTATGTAAAGTCATTTGCAAAGGTCTCTGTGAAAAAGTTTTTTCGGGTTACAGCCGTTGTGTTCTTACTTGGCATTTATAGTTCGGCAATACTTACAACCGCGTACCTCTTTTTAGAATCAAAATTCACAAATTTATCTTTCACATTGCTGCTCTATGCTGGTTTTTTGATCCAGCTGTATTACACTGTGAACGCTCAGGTGTGGTATCAGGAATTACAATATGAGAAGGAACAGATATCAAGGGAAACAGAAAATCTACTTAAGATGCCCAAGATACTTGAGAGCTTTGGAACAGAGGATGTAGATACTATATTGTCAAAGCTGTTAGAAGTAACTTGCAAAATGACAGGATTTTCCGTCTCTTTAATGAGTCTTTTCGACAATAGGACTGGAAAGGTAGTAAGAATATCTAAGTATGGTATTACAGACGAGGATTTTGCTATTATAAAGCAAAAGCAACCAGACATAAAAGACACAATTCTCTTAATGCAGAGCCGGTTTGATATAGGAGGTGCTTTCTTCATACCTAAGGGAAGCTTAGCGCTTGATGAAGAATATACATTTAAACCTTTAGATTATGCCAAACTCGATGCAGAAAACGCATGGGATCCCGACGATTTATTTTTAGTTCCTATAGTATACAGTAACAGGATCATAGGTTATATAAGCTTTGATAAACCTTCCAACAAACTTAGACCAACAAAAAGAGAAGTTGAATTGGCAAAATTTTTTGCCTGGCAGATATTGCAGATACTGAAAGATAGCCATTACAGTATTCTTTTTACAAGCCCTTACGGTAAAGAGATAAGTTTATCTTCTTTGATGGAGGAAATATCAAAGGCTATAATGTCAAATAGATCATTTACTTTGGTTTACCTTGATATCGATAGTTTCGAAAAAATCAATCTGGAAAAGGGTTTTAGATTTGGAGATGAACTCATCAGACATGTACAACATACATTAGAGCAAGAGGTGAAAACATTCGGCGTTTATTCTCATCTTGGTGACGAATTTATGGTACTCCTTTGGACGAAAAGCAAGTCAGACGGAATGCTCGTTGCAGAAAAGGTTGTCGAAAGTGTTAAGGAAAGATACCCCGGTATAACGTTCACGGGAGCCATTGTAAAGTACCCAGCTGATGCAACTGACTTAAATGGTATATTGTCCAAAATCAGGACCGCACTAATTGCTGGAAAAAAATCTGGTGGAGGAAGGATAGTAAATATATGAAACGCGTTGCGATAGAATTTTCGTACGATGGGACAGATTTCTTTGGCTATCAAAGACAAAACGATGTGAGAACAGTTCAGGGCGAATTGGAAAAGGCACTCGAACGTGTTTTCAAGACTTCAATTCAAACATATGCAGCCGGTAGAACTGACACAGGGGTACATGCAAGCGGTCAAGTAGCATCGTTCGATATCCCTTCAGAAAGACTTAGTGAACTAGATATTAGAAACGCCATCAATGCAAACTTACCAAGAGATATCTATGTGAAGAAAGCTTGGTTTGTACATGAGAATTTTAACCCAAGGTACGAAGCGAAAAAGAGGATATACCACTATTTCATTTTGAATTCCAAAAGTAACGACATATTTTTAAGACGATATACTTGGTGGTTTCCATATAAATTGAATGTAGAGGCTATGCGTGAAGCTGCTACTTACTTAGTTGGAGAGCATGATTTTACAGCGTTCAGCAAGAGGGGAGAAGATGATACAAATCCTATCCGAACCATCAGTGCTTTGCGTATACTACGTTTAAAAAAAGATCTTATACTGATAAGAGTCGAAGGAATCTCGTATTTAAGAGGCATGGTTAGAAGTTTAGTGGCTAATTTAATAAAAGTAGGAACAAATCAATGGAAACCAGAACATATTCTGGAGGTGTTAGAATCGAAAGATCGATCAAAATCCGCTGGATTGGCACCTGCGCATGGATTGTTCTTATACAAAGTGTTATTTTAGCTTTCAATTTTCTCGGCATATATTTGCCAGACAGAATTTTAAATGAACAATCCAAAGAAATGATTGAAAAGTGGTACTCGCTTCCACGTGTAGGTATTAAATCAAGGAATATTTCAGTTCAAATTAGAACCTTAGTATCTACAAATCTCGTAAAATTTGGTATAGCACCGGATTATTCAATAAATTTTGAAAGTACAACTACTGAATACTTATTTGAGCAAGAAGATGCAAGTTCTACTAATGTAAAATACCTTGGGGTGCTTGAGGTAACCGAGAACGTTGATGAGATAGCACTAAATTTTGGTGAAAAATCTTACGTGCTTCCAAAAGAAATTTTTGTAGAGAATGCAAGTGCGATACTGAAATCCATTTTTAATGTTGATATTCATCGAGAGAAAGCAGAAGACTTGAAAACAATTGTTTTTATACCTAATTCTGAGATATTATATGTGTCGTCGTACGGAAAGATCCCAATAATAGTGGTTGAAGACAAGCTGAATTTTTACGAACACTATATAACTATTGATGGTAGCACTTACCGAAGTGGTGTTCTGACAACTACAAACAGCAGGCAAATTCAGGTGGAAGAAATCCCGATTCTATTATCAACTAATTTTTTGATGACAAAGTCTTATACAATATCATTGGGAACTAAAAAGTATAGTTATAATCAATCCGTTCCTGTCTTTGGCTGGAATAAAATAATCTTGTATTCAGACGGAAGCATTACCGACACGACATTGAGTTGGAGACTAAAAGTATCGAACACTCCGTTGGATTTCTTACTCAATGAAGACAGATTTTATGTACTCGATATTTCTGGAAATGTTTATTCAGTGAACTTAAAAACCAGAAAAGTCAACCATCTGGGTGGTGTTGAAGGAGCTTTCAAGTTTTCTAAACACGGAAGCGACGTATTTCTATGTAGTCAAAACTTATGCTATCATGTAAGAGAAACCTCTTTGGAGAAGGTAGATCAACACCATATCGAAGAAAGTGAAGCACATTTCTTTTATCCGAGCATAAGTAGCTTACAAAATACTGGTTTCGGCGTATTTCTTGGAAAGACTTTCTTAGGCAATGAACTAATCTTCATTTATGTTTTGAACGACAAACTAAGAATTCTTACGGATGTGGGAACATGGGAAGTATTTCTGAAAGAGTGAGACTCGATATAGCATTACTGCACAAAGGCTTCGCAGAGAGCAGGACAAAAGCACGTCAGATCATCGAGACGGGCAATGTTGTAGTAAACGGTAAAGTATGTACCGACCCGTCAAAATTAATAAAAAAAGACGACTCAATCTATCTATTGAAAGAGCTTAAATATGTTAGTCGAGCTGGATATAAACTTGAAGGATTATTTAACGAATATAACATAGAATTAAAAGACAGGATCGCGTGTGACATAGGTAGTTCAACGGGCGGATTTGTTGACTTTTTGCTCCAACATGGTGTCAAGAAAGTATATGCTGTGGATGTTAACACAAAACAATTACATCCAAAAGTAGCCACGGATCCAAGAGTATGCAAGATCGAAAAAAATGCGAGAGAACTGCACTTTGAAGATATTGGGGAAAAGGTGGACGTAGTAACTGTAGATGTGTCTTTCATCTCTGTAACCAAGTTACTTAAACCAATTAAAAGTCTTTTAAATTCGAACGGGCATGCTATAATTTTAATAAAACCACAGTTTGAAGTTGGGCACAAGCACTCTGGAGTGGTAAGGAAGAGAGAACTCCATGTAACGATCTTGGAAAATCTTCTCGATGAATTTATTCATGAAGAATTTATCCCAGATTATTTAACGTATTCAAAGATTCTTGGAGGAGATGGGAATATAGAATTCTTCCTTGTAGTCAGATATTATGGAGAAGCGTATTCTGAACCTGAAACGATTAAACAGAATATAATGAAGGTTGTTAACAACGCCTGGGAGGAACACCACAAATGATCACAGCATACGCCAGAAGAATCATAATACTTTTGATTACATTTTCATTCATTACATTATCGTTCGCCGATAACGACATATTGGACTTAGTACACAAAGATTATGACTTTGTGTTAAGAATATCTCAAGCAGGTTCCTGGTACGATGAGATCAAAAAAGTCCCTTTCTTCTCGTTTATATTTGGAAGAAAGGGTCTCGGATTTGAAGATGCATTCATGAGGATTTTGGAAGACATGCGGTACAAGACAGGTGTGTTACCATCGGTAGTGCAAGACGCTATCTCTAAAGATATTATCTTTGCTTCCAAGGGTGCAGAAATAAACTTTACCGAGATAATATCGTTCGACTTGAATTTTTACTTTGATTTCGTTAAGTCAATTGCTACAAATAGTTTCTTAGCTTTCCAAACAAACAGTCCAGCGCAATTTGTAAAGGCTTTGTCGTTCTTACTATCTGTTAGCTACAAGACTCTTGGAAATAATCAATACATACTTGGAGACTCTTTATATTGTGGATTTACTGGAAAATATTTCATAATAGCTGGAAGTAAAACCACTTTGGAGCTTGCTTTGAAGACCTCAAAAACCCAGGAAATGCAGTTATCAAAGATAACGAAAGTATTTGACCGATTAAGGTCAGGAACATTCTTTATAAGTGGATATGCAAAACCGAATGTAATCAAGTTGAATTTACCAGGTGTATCCCAGATAGATGCTGAAGATTCGGAGTATATTCTTTTCTATTCTACAGTATCCGCAGGTAGTTTTTACGCGACTTTTGAACAAAAAAACAAGAAAGAGGCAGTTAGCAAAAAGGTAACCGAAAATCTTGGGAACATTCCATTTGCTTGGAACTACTACTTGTCAACACCAGCTGGTAATACAGACGAAGTAATCAATTCTATCAACCAATGGTTTCAAGGTACATCAAGTGATATGAACAGATTTCTATATTTTGCATCGACTCTTTCAAAATCTTCAACGAACGTGCACACTGTTGGGCGCATAGATACTGGAGATTTCCTGTTTATCTTTGATAATTACACAGGCAAAAACCTTGAAACAAGTGTATCAAAAATAGGAGGTATCTATGACAGCCAAAAACAAGAATGGATCCTGAACCTTCAGGGTAATATAAAGCTTTATATTTACAGTATTTCGAACAGAGTTTTTATTGGAACTTTGGAAAGATCTAAGTACGAGCTGTACGACAAAACTCGCACGAGATTTAAAGATGTTCCGACTTATTTTGATTTTTCTAAAATTTCAGCATACGAATTTAAACTTTTTATCGATATTAGTGATATAATTAAGTCGACAATAGGGTTTAATGTACCATCCAAGTTGCTTATGTGGAAATATAACTCAGGGTATTTTAGTTATTATAAGATAGTAATATCCTAAAGCCCGAAAAAGGAGGGATACTCATATGGGTGAATACAATGAATATCTGAGTGTTTTTATCGATGAATCAAAAGAATATATTCAGCTTCTAAATGACTCGCTTCTCGAGTTAGAAAAAAATCCATCAGACATGGAACAAATCAATAGAGCTTTTCGGGCACTTCACACACTAAAGGGCATGGCCGGAACCATGGGATTTGAGAAACTTGCCAAACTGTGTCACAGAATGGAAAACTATCTTGAGGCTGTGCGTGGAGGAAAGGTAGAAATATCAAGCAATGAGCTTGATTTCTTATTCGCTGGTCTTGATATGATTGAAAAGATGATTGCAGAAATTATGAGCAGTGGCACAGACAATATAAGCGAAGATATCAACGGACTTGTTGAAATCTTCGAAAGGATAGCCAAAGGCGAAACAGTTTCTAAGGAAGTTCAAAAGGCAGAAAAGAATGTGCGTGAAGAAGAAAAAGTTATGGAGTCAAAAGATGTAGCAGATACATTCGCGCAAGAAGTAGTGAAGGACGTACTTGAAGAAGCAGCGAAGAAAAATATACCTGCATATCATATTGTTGTTACGCTTCAAGAAGGGACCCAGCTAAAATCTGCCAGAATGTACATGGTTTTCCACTCGCTGGAAGAACTTGGCGTAGAAATAATCCACTCAATTCCTTCTGTGGAGGATATAGAAAATGAGAAGTTTGACCTATCTGTTGAACTGATTGGTGTTGGTAATGTACCGCAAGAAAAAATCTATGAAAAGCTTATGAACGTCTCCGAAGTCAAGAATGTAGTTGTTAAGCCACTTAAGCAGGTGGCAGCGAAGTCTGAGCAAACTGGTAAAAAAGATGAGAGAGTAACCGAAGAACAAACAAAAGAGCAGAAAAAAGTCAAAGTAACACAGACTGTGAGGGTAGATACTGAAAAACTTGATACTCTCATGAACTTAATGGGAGAACTTGTGATAGCGCGAAGTCGAATTGCAGATATACTCAAGAAATACAATATCAAAGAAGTCGATGAATCCTTGGCACAGCTTAGCAGGATTACTTTGGACTTGCAAAACGTCGTTATGAAGGTCAGAATGGTTCCTATCGAATTTGTGTTTAACAGATTCCCAAGAATGGTAAGAGATCTGTCAAGATCGTTGAACAAAGAGATAAATTTTGTCATGGAAGGTGAAGAGACAGAACTCGACAGAACTTTCGTGGAAGTTATAGGTGATCCATTAGTACATCTCATAAGAAACGCTATAGACCATGGAATCGAAACGAAAGAAGAAAGAATAGCCCTTGGAAAACCACCGATCGGCACGGTAAAACTATCTGCTCGCCATGAAGGAAACAACGTAGTTATAGAAGTTGAAGACGATGGAAGAGGAATGAGTAGAGAAAAGATACTTAAAAAAGCTGTTGAAAGAGGATTAATAACTGAAGAAAAGGCCGCAGGAATGCCTGATGAGAAGATATTTGACTTTATATTCCTACCCGGATTCTCAACCAAGGAACAAGTGAGTGAACTTTCTGGCCGAGGAGTAGGGATGGATGTTGTAAAAAACACTGTGGATTCGCTAAATGGCTCGATCTCAATTGAGAGTAAAATAGGAAAAGGTACGAAGGTAACTATAAGATTACCTTTAACACTTGCTATCATCCAGGCGTTGCTTGTCAAAGTAAATGAATACGTCTATGCCATTCCTATATCGATAATTGACAGCACGTTAATTATAAGTTCTGAAGACATAAAAGTGGTTCAAAACGAAGAAGTTATAGTCATACGCGGTGAGGTTATACCTTTGATTAAACTGTGGCACGTGTTTGAAATGAAACACGAAGAAACACCCAAGGAAATGAACGTTGTTGTCGTAAAGTCAGGTACGAGGAAGTACGGTCTTACAGTTGATACATTAATAGGACAAGAGGATATAGTTATTAAATCACTTGGAAAGATATTCAGCGACGTCAGAATATTCAGTGGCGGTGCCACACTCGGTGATGGTAGTATCGCACTAATATTAGACGTAGCAAATATTGTTGAAAATATTTAGAAAAGAGAGGTGACAGAAATGAGCGATAAGATCATGGAATTCGAAGTGCTTGTTTTCAAAGCTCTCAATCAGGAAATGGCAATTGACGTTGAAATGGTGGAAATTGTAATAGAAAAAACAGAAATAACACCAGTACCAAGAGCAAGAAAAGTAATAGAAGGTGTGATTAACCTTAGAGGAAAGATAGTCCCGGTAATAAGCTTGCCATTGTTATTGTCGAGCAATGCAGAAAGTAACTATAAAAAGATCATAATCGTAAAAATTGAGGATGTTGAATTCGGACTAATGGTTGACGAGGTTATAGGCGTTCTTAGAACCAGTAGCAATGAACTTGAGACAAATTTAGGAAAAATGAATACATACGGCAAAAAAGCGAAAGGTCTTATAAAGAAAGATATGAGATTGATAGTTTATCTTAACCTGGAAGAAATATTAAAAGAGATTATAGGTTCGGAGGTGGCATAAGATGGCACGTGTTTTAGTTGTTGATGATGCAGCTTTCATGAGGATGATGCTCAAAGATATACTTACAAAATCAGGACATGAAGTTGTGGGAGAGGCTGCTAATGGCATCGAAGCGGTTGAGAAATACAAAGAACTAAAACCAGATGTAGTAACTATGGATATTACAATGCCCGAAATGAACGGAATCGATGCAATAAAAGAAATTAAGAAAATTGATCCGAACGCGACAGTGATAGTGTGTAGTGCTATGGGTCAACAAGCAATGGTTATAGAAGCAATACAAGCTGGTGCAAAAGATTTCATAGTTAAACCTTTCCAAGCAGCAAGGGTAATAGAAGCTGTTCAAAAAGTCTTGAAATAATATCTTTGAAATTTTGAATTCGAGGAGAGATAAGAAATCGAGAATTTAATAAGTTTCTTTATAGGACTTATTCTAATAATCTTGGTTTTGGTATTCACATATTGGTTCTTGAGAAGGAAGCTCCCCACAACTGTTGGGGGGCGTTTTGCTAAAGTACTAAGCAAAATCTACATAGACCGAACAACATACTTGGTTTTGGTAAGAATACTGAAAGAATATTACGTGATATTAGTCAGTCCAAACTACGCACAGGTACTGAAAAAACTAGACATGATAGATGAAGGAGAGATAGAAAAGTTAGAATCCGGAAAAAGTTTTGAGGATATTCTTAGTAAACTCGTTGGTGGTAAGAAATGAAAAAGTTCCTTACAATATTCTTCTTAATCCTTCTTTTTACATCGTCCTTTCCTCAGGATGAAGTTCCATTACCTGGAATAAGTATTCAAGTCAATCCCAATCAATCACCAAGAGACTTAGTCGCTACTTTGGAAATACTTTTGGTGCTAACTGTTCTTACGTTAGCACCCAGTATTTTGATGCTGTTTACTTCATTTACAAGGATAATAATTGTATTTTCTTTTGTCAGAAACGCACTCGGAACTCGTCAAGTTCCACCAAACCAGGTTCTTATTGGTTTAGCATTGATTTTAACATTTTTTATCATGCAACCTGTGTGGAACGATATAAACAATTCTGCGCTTCAACCTTATATGGACGGAAAGATAACATATCAAGAATTCTTCTCAAGGACTATGGGCATTGTAAGAACATTTATGATTAAAGAACTTGTCAACCATCACAACGAAGACAATGTTTTTGTACTTTCACGAGCTTTGAATCAAAACGTGGATAGAGTAGAGGATGCGTCTGATTCGCTATTGACTTCAGCATTCATTTTGGGTGAAATAGAAATCGGTTTCAAAATGGGAATTTTAATCTACATACCTTTCATAATCATAGACATGGTTGTAGCAAGTATTTTGCTTTCCTTAGGTATGATAATGATTCCACCGGTTTTAGTCTCTCTACCTTTCAAGATATTAGTATTTGTCCTTGCTAATGGGTGGGAATCTGTAATAGTTAGCTTGGTAAAGAGTTTTGCTGGTTAGAAAAGCGCTCGAATAAAAAGAAAAGGGGACGTATGTCCCCTTTTTGTTCTTCGTATCCACATCATCTACCTAAGACTTTCATCATAGGCATGTTAAGAGTAAAGAGTGGTTGAGGATTACTAATAACAGATATATCGTATATTATCAAGCCATTATCAGTTGATGCATAAAGGTACTTACCATCAGAACTAACACTAAAGGCATACGTCATGCCTGAAAACCTTACATCTGCGATGACGCTCTTTGAGAAAACGTCGATTATCTTGTAACCGTAACTACCACATGCTACAAAAATCTTGTCGGCATACCAAGTGATATCTCTTGCTGGCGCACTTTCAAACAGCGGGGTTGATGTCAAATTATCTTCAGAGCCACCTATAAGATTTACGCCGTTTTTATCCAAAATCCATACCCCATTGTACTCACCATCTGCCACGAACAGCCTGTCGAAATATTTATCTGAAATTATTTTTAAATCATTCCCTGGGTTATACTTTTTCAAAGTATAACCCCCGCTTTGTGACTCTGTAACTAAGTAGTACCTTGTTAGTATTGTTTTTTGTTCACTCAGGTCGGCTGATAGCCTCATACTTCCCGCGCTTCCGAGAGCAACTAAGACAGAAATAACATCTTTGCTCTTTGAAAGAGTGTCTATTACAAGTTCTATTGAATATGGTTCAACAAATTCCGTAATTCCAGAAAAGTATGGTATATCCTGATCTATTGTATTTGGAAGAGTTATAGTTTTGTCCAATGATGGTGAAATACCATGCATATACCGTGCAACTATATTGTTCGTCCCATTATTTGCAAGAACATACACATTATTGTTGGCATCTACCACAAAATCATATACTTTTGCATATGAACTTAGATCAAGAGACGTAAGAGTGGAAAAATTGAGCGTACTCATACTAAATGAATAAAGAGTTATTGTTTTATTACTTAGAACGCCTACAGTTGGATTCGATACATATGGATTAATTTTCAGTTTTGAAAAATTACCAATTATCTTATCGCGAACAACTGGATTTTTTGGTTCTCTAACATCAACGACATATAGCCCTTCACTATCAATACCATCATGAACAAATCCATCACCAATTAAAAAGATGAATTTATTATGGTACTGATGGATAACTGAACGGTAAACCTTATTCGGTTCATGAAGCTTGTAACTTCCTCCTTCTAATCTGAATGTCCACAGTCCCTTTGATTCATCAAATACAAAACAATAACCCTGTGAAAAGTAAAAATCCCTGAGGTTGCTGCTTGGCATATACTTAATCAAACGTACAGTAGAACCATCCCATACGTAGAATTTGTCCATTGTTAAAATGTACATCTTCTCATCATGAATTTTAACCTTCCTGACAGGTGTATCAAAATCAAAATTCACAGGAGTTACAACCGAGGAAGATAATATTGGAATATTTACTATTCCAACCGTATATCCTGAGCCATATGCCAAAGTATACTTTCCGTCAAAAATACCTATATCCAAAGTACTATAGTCACCAGGTATAACATTCTTGATGTCTCTGATTGTCAAATTTGGAATTGAACTCAAATCCAACTCGAATATTCCACCTAAATCTGCAGCTATGTATGCCTTGTCTGCGAACAAGACTATATCGTTTATCCTTCCTTGAGTTATGTCAATAGAGTTCTTCATCTTTAAGCTGTTAGTTGATTCTATTTGCGTTTTCAGAATGGGTAGCTTGTATGAAAATATTTTTTCGCCAAATTTATAACTGTCATATGTTGGTGAGGAGGGAACCGTTAGATTAAGAACTTCAATCTTATCATAACCAACCCCCACTACTGCATAATTCTTGTAAACCCTAATAACGGAAAGATTAGAATCAAAAGAAATTTCATTGCTATTGACTGGTTCTGATTTATCACGAGCATTAACAACAATTAATTTCTTTCCACTGATAGCATAAATGTAATCTTCAACAACATCAAAATCAGTTATCTCAGAATCATAAACAAAACTTCCAACGGTATTTAAGGAATCTAAAGTCGTTGCTTTCAAAATTGCTATCATTCCCTTTCCCGAAAAATCCCTACCCAGTGAGTATAGATATCTTTCTCTTAAGTTTGTCGTAAAAATAACCCAGTCAGTTGCTGAAGCTCTCGCAGTATCGTAAGCCGTTACAGTAGCAACGTATGTTGTACTATTTTTCAAGTTTGGAACGATAATTTCTGTTGATTTTGTGTTCTGTAGTTTAAGAATTTCTTCAGAGCTTCCGTATTCCGCAACAGCAACATCGTAAGTTAAAACATCTCCAGCATTTTCGTCCTTACCCTGGAATCTCAATATAAGGCTTGATGGTGTTATCTCATTCATGAATGGCTGTAAAATTGTAATTTTAGGAGGTGTGTTTTCTTCTTGGATGCCACCACTTCCCTGAATCTCAAATGAATATTCCGTTTGAGAAACTTCGTCAAATTCATCAGTAGCTTGCGCCACTATTCTATACACACCCTGCGTAAATCCGGTAACGCTTATTATTCCCTCGGCAACATTACCGACTTCTTTGCCATCTTTGTACAACTTCACATTTTTGAATTTAATTTGGTCACCATCTGGTTCAACAATAGATATAGAAATCTCTGTATCACTTTTTTTCTTTATTTCAATTACAGGCTTTTGATTTTGAATTTTTATTGGAACTTCCAGTGTAGCACTTCTTCCTGACGCAGCCACAGTCATTGTCAAAACATGTTGATTAATGAAAAATTCCTTTGTAAGGTTCAACTTAGCGTTGTAATTCTTAAGTGTTATAAAATTAGTTGTTGTAGCACTTTCAAGAGAAATCCCGTCAAGTTTATATGAGTACGCATAAGTTCCTTGCGTTTTCATATTTACTGTTATTTGTTTTGAACGAACTACCTCGATTGGAGTCGTAAACTCAGTATACGTTCTACCATCATAACTAATACTGGCAAATTCTGGTTTTGGTGAATACGTACAGGATGCTAATAATAAGACAAATAGAAAGAGAAGAATTTTCAAAAGCTTAGAATCTCTCATAGATATCCCCCCGATTTTACAGTGTTTGAAAAATTATATTGTTTTGTTATAATTTAATCGTGTTGATCTAACTGTTTCAGCAAGGAGGTTATGCTATGACTTTAGAAGTCTTCTTAGATGTTGTCAAGCATGGTATACAACTCTTGTTAACTTTAATCACACCTCCATTGCTTATAAGCCTTATTGTTGGAATCCTTATAAGCATTTTTCAAGCTGCTACACAAATCCATGAACAGACATTAACCTTTGCTCCAAGGATACTTGTTGTGTTCTTAACGTTGATGTTTCTCTTTGGTTGGATGATCGAGAGTATGCTTGATTTTTTCAGAGACATAATAGAAAAGTATATGTCAATGATTTAAACTCTTGGTTCTCAGTTCAAAATGCTCTACGATTCTCCTATGGATTTCGTTAATATCATCATTACCATCTATTATAACAAAATTCTTATTGTTTTTTGCTAACTTCAAGTATGTTTCTCTGACGATTTCGAAAAACTTTGCCCCTTCTTTTTCAATGCGGTCCTTTTGGTTTTTTTCAAGTCTTTGAATAGCAATTTCAACAGGAATATCGATGAAGAAGATTAAATTTGGATATACGTTGTCTGTTGCAAAGTCGTTGAGCCGCTGGACAATTTCAACACCAAGCCCTCTTGCTCCGCCTTGGTAAGCCACACTTGAGTCAGCAAATCTATCTGCTATGACTATTTCTCCTCTCTTCAGAGCTGGTTTTATAACTTCTTCAACAAGCTGTGCTCTTGAAGCTAAGAAGAGTAAAAGCTCGCTCCTTGAATTCATGTCTTCATTTATAAGAATTTCCCGTATTTTTTCACCTAACTTTGTGCCACCCGGTTCTCGAACAGTAGTATACTTAAATCCCCTCTTCTTAATATACTCGGCAAAAAGTTGTATTTGTGTGCTCTTTCCACAAGCATCAATGCCTTCGAAAGCAATAAACATTGGCATTCCTCCTTCTGTTAAGCAAGTTTCAAAAATATTCTATCATATGGTAGAATTAAATTGAATGATTATCAAACATGTTGGGGGTAGAAATATGAGAATAGGAATTGTCGGTGCGGGCGTTGTCGGAAGCCTTATAGCAAGGGAATTATGCCGGTACGATGTTGAGGTTATCATTTTCGAAAAAGCTTCTGATGTAGGAATGGGAGTCACGAAAGCTAATTCAGCCATTGTGCATGCCGGTTATGATGATGAGCCAGGTACTGTTCGCTCCAAGTTCTGTGTTCCAGGAAATGCGATCTATTCGGAACTTTCTAAAGAATTACAATTTGACCTCAAAAGAATAGGTTCCTTGGTGCTTGCTTTCAAAGACGAAGAGCTTAAGACGCTTGAAGAGCTATACAAGCGTGGCGAGCAAAATAATGTACCTGGAATAGAGATTTGGGATAGAGATAAGATACTGGCATATGAACCAAACGTAAATCCGGAAGTTATAGCAGCACTCTGGGCACCTACAGCTGGTATTACCGAACCATGGATGGTTGCAATGGCAGCGGTAGAAAATGCCATTCAGAATGGTGCAAAGCTTTATTTGAATACAGAAATACTTGACATATCTACTGTAGACGGAAAAATAAAGAAAGTGATTACAAACATTGGAGAATTTGAAGTAGACGCTTTGGTCAATGCAGCCGGTATGTATGCGGATGAAATTGCGAAAAAAGCGGGCGCAGAATACGTGCCACTTCATCCACGTAAAGGAGAATACATTCTCTTAGACAAGCAAGAATTCGGAGGTTTTGTAAAAAGTGTACTCTTCCCGACGCCTTCAATTCTCGGAAAAGGTACACTCGTGACCCCAACCGTTGATGGTGGAATATTAGTTGGCCCAACTGCCGTGGATTTGCCACCTGAAAAAGAGTTTAGGGAAGATACCTCAACAACCTTCGAAGGCTTCGAAGCCCTAATGTCAAAAGCTTTGAGAATGACCCCTCTCATCGATTTCAGAGCCTCGATAAAAACGTTTGCTGGTTTAAGGCCAGAAAGTCCGCAAAAGGACTTTTTCATTGGTAGAACGAGCGTTTTCGGATTTTTCAACGTCATGGCTATGCGTTCTCCGGGCTTGACTGCAGCACCAGCTATAGCCAAGTACATTGTTGAGGAAATCCAAGAAGCTATGGGAGAAAATTTCACAACTAAGAAAGACTTTAACCCTTTAAGGGAAAGAATTAAGAAATACGCAGAACTTCCACCTGCTTTGTGGGACGAGGAAATACGGAAAGATCCTCTTGCTGGAAAGATGATATGTTTTTGCAATAAAGTGACTGAAAAAGAAATTCTTGAAGCTATAAAGAAAGGTGCCAAAACAATCGATGGAATAAAGTTCCGTACAAGAGCCATGTTTGGAAGTTGCCAAGGCGGATTTTGCATGCACAGAATAATGAAGATATTAGCGCGTGAATTGAATATAGATATATCAGAAATAAAACTGAGAAGTGAAAAAAGTCAAATTCTCAACGGGCGGGTGAGGGAAATATGACCGAGAAAAATATAGATGTTTTAGTCATCGGTGCAGGTGCAGCAGGTCTTGGCGCTGCGATTGGCGCAGCCCGGGAAGGAGTTAACAATGTTGTTATAGTAGAACGAGATGATAGAAGTGGTGGAATTTTAAATCAATGTATCCATAACGGGTTCGGATTGCACTATTTTAGGGAAGAGTTGACAGGACCTGAATATGCCGAGCGCATAAAAAGTATAGTCGCACAGTATCCAAATATCGATGTAAAAGTCGAACAATATGTCCATCAGATCGATCACAGAAGGAAAGAAGTCATCGTGGCTTCAACCGAAGGTATAACAATTTACAGGCCAAAGTCTTTGGTAGTTGCCACTGGTGCAAGAGAAAGACCTATGGGCGGCGTTTTGGTGCCAGGTACAAGACCTGCCGGTGTATTCACAGCTGGTGTTGCGCAAAGGTTCGTAAACTTAGAAAACAGGTTACCAGGTAAACGAGCTCTTATAGTAGGTTCTGGAGATATAGGACTGATTATGGCAAGAAGGTTGACTTTGGAAGGTGTTGAGGTTGTTGCGGTAGTAGAACGTATGCCATATCCTGGCGGTCTGGAAAGAAACATACGACAGTGCCTGAAAGATTTTGATATCCCACTTTACCTTAGCCATACAGTCGTTGGTATTTACGGCAAAGAGAGGTTAGAGGAAGTTGTGATAGCACAGTTAGACGAAAGTTTTAAGCCTATACCGGGAACTGAGAAAAAGTTTAAAGTTGATACATTAGTTCTCTCGGTTGGTCTCATTCCACAATCGACACTTTTCAAAGATTTCTTAAAAATAGACTCCTGGACTAAGGGTATAGTTACATCGAGTAGTGGAAGGTCATCTTTGAATTGGGTATTTGCAGCAGGTAATTGTACTGTCATATATGATTTAGTTGACTGGGTCACAGATGAGGGAACAATCGCTGGAAAATTTGCTGCTATGTATGCTAAGAACAATTGGGAACCAGCAAGATTTTTTGTTGAGAAAGGTACAAACGTTGGGATATTATTCCCTTCATGGTATGAAGAAGGAACGAACCTTAACCTGTATCTGAGAGTTAAAAAGCCGATTGCAGAGGGAACAATAAGAGTTAAGCAAAGAAACAACTTGCTTTACAGTAAGAAACATCTCAACCTACTCCCGAGTGAGATGGTGAGTATAAAGATTCCGGAATCCAAACTTGGTAGCGGTGACATACTCGTGGAGGTGTTAGAATGATAACTGAAGAAATGGTGTGCATAATGTGTCCACTTGGCTGTAGACTAATTGTGACAAAAGAAGACACTGGAGAAATTAAAGTAACGGGTAATAAATGTCCAAGAGGTGTTGAATACGGAAAGCAAGAAATGACAGAACCGTTGCGAATTCTAACCTCAAGTGTACTTGTTATAAACGGCGAGATTCCATTAGTTTCAGTAAAAACAACCAAACCTGTTCCAAGAAGACTGATAAATGATATTATGAAAATACTTAAACAAACGAAAGTCCAAGCACCTATCAAAGCTGGTGAAGTAATTATAGAAAACATACTTAACACGGGAGTTGATATAGTTGCAACAAGAAATGTCGAAAGAATTTGAAGAATCAGAAAGGAGTTTCCTGGATTTTCTTCCAAAACCTAATGTAAATCCAATAGAGCTCTCAACAGATACACTCGCCTACCTTGGTGATGCAATTTTTAATCTATTCATAAAAATATATACATTAAAAGACTGGAAAGTTAGAGAATTACACAAAGCAGCGAGTAAATACGTTTCAAGAGAAGGACAGAGCAGATTTCTTAAAACACTCTTGCCTTTGCTTACTGAAGAAGAACTCGATATAGTAAGAAGGGGCGTGAACAGTAAGGGAGCAAGAAAGCATGGTAATGACCGCTTTTATATGGAAAGCACAGGATTTGAAGCTCTAATTGGTTATCTTTATTTAGTTGACCAAAAGAGACTAGCCTTTCTTTTGAAGGAGGGAATAAGATGGGTAGAAGTGTGATTATCGACGGTTCAATCGTATATACGGATTCTAGTGAAATACTTAGTAACCCAGGTTTTGAAGCACTTCTGAGAGAGTATATAGACGTTTTAAAAGAAAGGAATTCTCCGCTATTAAGAACTTTAGAAGCCTTTCGAATTGGCGAAGATTATGACATTAGGCATATAGTTGAATACCTTCATTTACTCACCTTACGGAATATCCGCGAGATAACTACTATTATAAATTACGTTAATCCTGAGGATTTAGCAAAATTCGTTGAGTCTTTTTACTCTTTTTGGAGAAATAAACACAGATTTATGATGAAAAGAGAAAGCTATACGTTAGATAGTGCAAGAAAAACGAGCATTGTGTTTACTGCAGCAATGGTTGCTGAAGAATTTAAGAATTTAGTCAGAAATCTCTACAGGACAATAATGAAAAATATAATTTCAGATAATACAAATATAATACGTCAGTTGCCGAGCGGCGCACAGGTTACTTTCCTTGTAGACACATTCGAGTGCACCCAAGAAAAATTGAGACACTTTGATAACGTTCCTGTCATCTGGGGTGCTATTTTTGATCCGCCTGTTATATTCTATACTAAATCAAACAAGAGAAAAGGAACACTTCCTGTCGTTGAGAATAGAGTATTAGATAGGATAAAGTTGCCAAATAAAGAACGTGATTGGTACTTGGTGCCAATTTTAGCTGCAGAATTATTAATCTATATTTATGTCCACAAGGAATTCTTGTCACATGCCGCAGGTCTTGGAAATCTCTTTCAGTTTGCAGAGCTTATAGACATGAAGAGCAAGCAAGTTTCAGGTGTTCTAATATTCGGGTTACAACCAGAATTGATACCAGACTATAAACCAGAATGGAAAAACGGTGTGATATTCAAGGAAGAAAACACATACATTGGTGTGATTCCAGCCCTTGATGAGAATGATTATTTTGGATACATGAAAAAAACAATACTTACGCTTCACAATTTGATAAGGGTTGATCAAGGAAAACTTCCAATCCATGGTTCAATGGCGAGGATAGTTTTGAAAAATGGCAAGAGTGCAGTCGCGATGTTCGTAGGTGACAGCGGAGCTGGTAAGAGTGAAACATTAGATGCATTGAACAGATTAGAAGAAGTGGCTTATGTTGACGTTATAATCGATGACATGGGCTCTTTAGACATCGTAAATGGTAGAGTTGTAGCCTACGGAACGGAAACTGGAGCGTTCGTAAGGCTTGATGATTTACCGCCAGGATACGCTTACTACACAATGGACAGAAGTATATTTATGAATCCAGATAAGATAAATGCACGAGTTATAGTACCATTCAACAATTATAAAGAAGTGATAACGCCAACGCCAATTGATTTTTTCTTCTATGCGAACAATTACACAGAAACCGATAACGATGAGGATAGGATCGTCTTCTTTGACGATGTAGAAAAGGCACTTGAAGTATTCTCGGCTGGGCGTCGTATGTCGAAAGGTACAACTTCAGAGGAAGGAATGACAGAAAGTTACTTTGCTAATCCATTTGGCGCCGTACAAAGAAAAGAGGCACACCACAAAATTGCACAGGTATTCATGAAAAAGATGTTCGAAACCGGGGTGAAGGTTGGAGAGATTAGAACGATGCTTGGCGTTGAGGGATACGAAAAAGAAGGAACCTATCTGGCGGCTAAGAGATTGTATAAGATAATCGAGCAGATGTAGAAAGAAGACGGCGGTGAGTGACCTCACCGCCGATTTTTCAATTATCATTGTTCATTATTAGTGTTTTGATTAAAGTAATGTAGCTATCATTATCGCTTTAATTGTGTGCTTTCTGTTCTCTGCTTCATCCCAAACTCTTGATTGTTTGCCTTCTATAACTTCAAATGTTACTTCTTCGCCTTTAACAGCTGGTAAGCAGTGCATAAATATCGTTTCAGGCTTTCCTGTTTTCTTCATAAGTTCTTCGTTAACTTGATATGGCTGGAGCAATTTTCTTCTTTCTGCAGCTTTGTCTTCTTCACCCATTGAGGCCCAGACGTCCGTATAAATGACATCCGCACCTTTGACAGCCTCTTCCGGATTATCTGTAAATTCTATCTTTGCCCCACTCTCTTGAGCAAATTTCAAACATTCGTCAACCAACCACTTTTCCGGTCTGAGTGATTCCGGTGAGCAGATAACGTAGTGCATCCCCATTTTTGCTGCCCCAACCATCAAGGAATTGGCCATATTATTTCTACCATCACCCATAAAGACCATCTTGATACCCTTCAGCCTTCCGAATTCTTCCTCTACCGTCTGTAAGTCAGCTAAGACCTGTGTTGGGTGGAAAAGATCAGTCAAACCATTGTAAACCGGAACACCGGAATACTTTGCAAGAATCTCAACAGTTTCTTGTTTGAATCCTCTGAATTCAATAGCATCAACCATTCTTCCAAGGACCCTTGCTGTATCTTCAACAGACTCTTTTGCACCAAGTTGAATGTCTTGAATGGAAAGGAATATTGGATGTCCGCCTTCCTCAGCGAAAGCAGTCTCAAAAGCTAATCTTGTTCTTGTTGACCTTTTTTCAAAAATCAGAGCAAGCGTTTTTCCAACAAATCTCTGGTGTCTTATACCTGCACGGCTCTCTGCTTTGACCTGTTTGGCAATATCAAGCAAGTACCTTATTTCCTCAGGCGTGTTGTCCATTAAGGAAAGAATAGACTTGCCCTTCATATTTACTGCCATAAAATATACCTCCTTCAATTAGAAATGTTTACACCATAGGTTATGATATTATAAAAAGACATTTTTTCAACCTCAATATAACCTCGCATACTAAAGTAAAACTGTGCATAAAGAAATATAAAAAACTATCAAATTTACCTTTCAAACTAAAATGTATAACCTATTGAAAATTCAACTCCTTCAAGCTTTGTACTATCTATTAAGTACAATGAGTAAATTCCTGAATTGATAATTATGTTTCCTATGTAATATTTCGCTCCAACCCTGACGATGCTCGTGATTTTCTCAAAACCGAATTCAAAAATTGGAAATAACATACCTCCAAAACCGTATAAAGAAATCCTACCAATTTCAAGGTTAATGTCATACTTTGCCTGCCCACCTATTGCTCCAAAGTGCTTCTCGGCCACATCTGTTATATACATCAAACTGAATCCACTTGTTGTGCTCGGACCATTAACGAGATTACTAAGAGTATTAAATTCCAGCGCATAGAGCAATTGACCGGAAAAGGAGTACAATACTCCACTGTTCAGCTCAAATGCAAAACTTGTTGCAAACAAAAGGAACACGATAGCTAAAAAAACAAACTTCTTCATAACTTTACCTCCTTATTGAAAGAGATTCTCATTTTTTCAGTTCTTCCAAAAATCCAGATAATTTTCCCTCATCCAAATATGTTCTATAATAAATCTTTTCGTCGACAGTAATCTTAAGCGGCTTCTGTGTTAGAAGCGGTAGTGCGTGTTTTCTGATATTAAACTTCCCAAGTGAACTGTACAGTTTTGCCAAACTCGCATCGGTGATTATAGACTCAGGTCTTAGAATCGAAACTTGTCCCTTCAGAGAAAAATAATCAAAGATCTGCAACCCTCTCTTGCCATATGTATTAATCATTTCATCAATATTCGAAACACCTATCTTCCTTAAATAATCAGATTTTAAAGTTACCGTGTATACGTAATCAGATTTTATTTGAAGCAATCCTAAGACAGCCACCGCAAAATCTTTTGGATTTGTATTCAAAGCATCTATTTTCGATGAGTTTACGAAAAGAGTTGCCGGTATGTCTATGATATCAACGACCCTTTTGTTGCCATCGACTATGACCAAACTATTGTTTGCTTCGACGATCTTGGATATGTCAGTTGACAAATCTGGTAAATAAAAATAGTACGCTGAAATCTTCGTTAAATCGAATTCAGGTGAGTTCCGAATGGCTGCAATTTTTACTCCAAAATAGAGTCCAATAATAACAAGCAGTATCCCAAAAACAATGATAGTAGGTTTTACCCAGTTTACCTCACGTTCTTTCCTTCTTCCAATGTAGGTCTTTTTGCCACCAGTTCTCATGAGTTTCCTCCTTCCACCAAGTTATTCCATGTCTCTAAGGTATATGGTAGCACGTAAAGGTTGTAGTTAACAGCATAGACAATCTTATTGCGGATTACTTCTTTGTAGGCGATTTCCATATCATAAAATGCAAGTTCTCTTAACTGATTCACTTTGTCGTACACTCTTGTAAATTCAAGCGAGTCAGCCAGTGCGAGCATTTTAGAATACGTTCCAAAATTCGGATGCCCTGAGGTGTGGTATGCTACTCCTAAGAGTACATCTTCATCGGTAATTCCATACTTGCTCTTGATAAATTCCGCGGCTACAAGACCGTGTAACAAAATTGGTTTCTTCTGATGTAACTCAGTTATTTGAATATTGTAAGCTCTTGCCATTCTCATGAGCGTTGTGGCTTCAACATCTCTAAAAACATCATGTGCAAGTGCCATTATCTCAAGAATCTTTGAGTCTACGTTGTACCTTTTAGATAGCCTACGACAAAAATCTACAACTCCGTCCACATGTGGCTTGCGTTCCGGAAGAACGAGTTTACTCACCAAATTTCCTAAGTCTTTAATTACTAACTCCAAATCCATATCATACCTCCACAAGCCTAAGGAATCACTATACTTAAAAATGGTGAAAATCATATGAAAAATCCTCTATCGTATGGATACTTTCAATGAAATACTCTATATTGTCAAACTTCGATTCTGCGTCTTTTTCGTAGAGAGTGGCAAAGGCAATACCAATCATAATATAATCTTTTGAATCCTGCCTTCCAGCTTCAATTGCCGAAACTTCAAATCTCTTCTTCAATTCGTTCACGATACCACGCACTATGCTTCTTTTCTCTTTTAGAGAATTGACCCCAAACAGCCTTATGAGTATTGTGCCATATCCAACTACCATATCGAATGCCCCTATGAATATTCTCTTACTCCAGTTCTTCTATTACGATATTTTCGTTTGTGTAAATACATATTTCTCCTGCAACTTTCATCGATTCTTCGACAATTTTGCGAGCATCAAAGTCAGTGTTGCGAATCAAAACGCGAGCCGCTGCAAGTGCGTAGGGTCCTCCAGAACCTATAGCAGCTATATCTTCATCAGGTTGGATTACTTCACCTGTTCCGGATATTACTAAAAGATGTTCCTTGTCTGCAACAATTAACAGTGCTTCCAACCTTCTGAGCGCCCTATCCATTCTCCAATCCTTCGCCAGTTCTATCGCAGCTTTGAGTAAATTTCCATTCCACTCTCTATATTTCGTTTCGAATCTTTCCAATAAAGTCATGGCATCGGCAACTGCACCTGCAAATCCAGCCAAAACCTTTCCATCACCAATTTTTCTAACCTTTCTGGCACTCGCCTTCATAACTGTATTTCCGTATGTCACCTGGCCATCCGAAGCCATAACTACCTTTCCATTTCTCCTAACCGCAAGTACGGTGGTTGATCTCCACAATTTCTCATTCTTCTCGAATTTTTCTCTATCCATCCTATGCTATTCCTCCCTCCACAACCGTCAGGTTCATTTAGTTTATTTCTTTATCGCCGCTTTTTTGATGCGATTCATTATAGAAAAGAATAAACCCTCTTCTGGGAACTTCTCTATAACAGCATCGGAATAAGGACTCTTGTCTATAAACCTCAGACTTTTATATAAATTTTGCGCAATCGTATATGGCTTTTTAAACTGACCTATAATATAAACATTTTCAGCATCCTTAAGTAGCGAATCCTTAGTTTCTTCTGTACACAATATCAGTGTGTTTGTATTAATGAAATCCTTTAGCGCGTTACTTTCTAAGATTCTTAGCGGCTTATCTGGAGCGTAGTGCCTGTATTTCATTCCAGGAGCAAGTGGTTTGTTGATTTCCATATTTGTTTTGTGATATTCAACTCCACCAAATTCTTTGAATATCTCGTTCAGTTCTTCAAGTGTTATAGGACCCGGACGGAGTACAACAGGCTTTTCACGAGTGAGGTCAACAATCGTTGACTCTATTCCAAACGCACTTGGTCCTGCGTCGATGATACATTCTATTAAACCTTTCAAATCTTCAATGACACTCTGAGCATCTGTTGGACTCGGTCTTCCTGATAAATTAGCACTCGGTGCAGCGATTGGTCCAGAACAATCTATCAATCTCTGCGCAACAGGATGTGCTGGAATTCGTATCCCAACTGTATCAAGTCCAGCAGTAACTTCAGCCGGAATGACATCTTTTTTTCTCAAGACGAATGTTATAGGTCCAGGTGAAAGTTTCTTAATTACTGGTACAAATTTCTCATCTAAATATGCAAAATTGGTGATCTGTTCGATTGAAGAGAGATGGACTATCAAGGGATTATCTTGAGGTCTGCCTTTAACTTCAAATATTTTCTTCACCGCTTCAGGATTAGTCGCGACTGCACCTAATCCGTAAACGGTCTCCGTTGGAAATGCGACAAGCCCTCCGCTTCTCAGCACTTCACACGCCACATCTATAGAATCTGAGTACGGGTCTTTAACAACAACTATCTTTGTCTCCACTGTCGTTACCACCTTCCGTGAGCTTTCTCATTGTAGAGTTCTAAGAAAACAGTTTCGTAACGCTTTAATATATATTTGTTCTTTGTGCTCCACATCATCTCAACATTTCTGTGAAATCCACTTTCTGTATAATTTGTTGAGCCAGTAATAAGAAGAGAATCAACAATTATAAACTTATGATGCAACATTCGACTACTTACGATTACAGAATTGTGCGGCTTGTATTTTAACAAAGGACTTGATAAAAACCATTTATCCGTAACTAATCTAACATCTACCCCTGTACTTTCTTTGTATTTTAGTGAAGCAAGCAGATTTGAATCAGTAAACGCATAAGCACATATCCAGACCCTTTTCTTTGCATTTTGAATAGTTTTTAATACAAATTCTTCTGTCTTATCAACAGGAGATACTTGAAAGTCCTTGACTTTAACAATTGTACCATAATCCCAAGCTTTTAGGAAGAACTCTTTAAATCTCTCAACGTACTGAACTGAAAAGAATATCATGTCATTTAAGCCACTTTCTAAACCACTTTTGCTGAAATTTGCTGATCCGAAAACCACACCATTGTCGTTAACCATGAATTTTACATGGTGGAGTCCTTTTGAGATATCAATCTTCGAATTAATATTTGTAACTGGCTTCTCAGTGAGAACTCTCACGTCTATACCATTCTTTTGAAGACTTATCAACGCGTTTAGTATTTCAGGATGTGAAACATCGAGAGAAGAGACGTAAAGGAAGGAATTAGAACCGTACATAAATTGTAAAATCGTATCTGTTAACGGACCATACTCTGTAAAGCCCACTTTGTAGTCAGACTTTACAGACAGTATCTTGAAAAAGAATATGGTACATATTGGAGCTACTATGCTAAGAATTACTACGTAGGGTATGATTTTGTATCGTGCAAAATTACCTTTCATATACTTAATCTTCTTACACCCCTACAGATAGTCGTTTCCTGTTGAGTACAACAATTAGAGCAAAAAAGAAAATATAGAGAGTTGGAACAAGCAGATGATTTTGAAATGCTTCAAAGCCGTCTACCTTTCTCAGTGCATCAACAGTGTAAGTGATTGGTAAAAATTGAGCTATTGATCTGACTATATGGTTGGCTTGTTTGAGCGGGAAATAAAAGCCTCCAACAAACATCTGGACTTGAAAAAATATCTGCTCAAATATGAAAAGCCTTGAAGTATTCTTAGATACGGTCAAGATTGCCATTGCCATAGAAATCATGACGGCGGATGCCATAGAAACATGAATCAGCATCGTCGGGACGTATCTCATAACTTGCACACCTTTCAGTTGCGCAACAAAACTCAGGACTATCAAACCAATCACAAGGACAATCATACAAATTAGACCGATTAGTGTGTAAAGAGTTATAAGACTCGTCGGAGTTAAATATAACCTTTTAACAATTCCTCTGCGATGCGTATAAGTTAATATATCCAAGAAGCCAAACAAGAAAGCCGATAGAATCGCCATCCCTATAACGCCCGGATAGATAAAATAGTTGTAATTGAATTGTGTAGCATTCAGCTTATGGACGGCATACTCAATTCTTTCTGAACCTCCGATTGAACTGAATACTCCATTTAAAATGTCAGCCGCGATCTGCGATTCCTGCCTTACAGGTACGTAGTATATTTCTATATCCAATTTTCTCATCAATCTTGTGTTTCTCAACAGATTAGCTAACCCGAATCTTGAGTCAAAATCTTTTGGTAACACTACAAAAGCGTTTATCTTCCCATTCTTAAGTTCTTCCTTGAGAACTTCTATATTTGAATTTTCTACAAATTCAGCTTCGAATTGCTTTATAGACGTAAAAACATCTTTCAGTATTTCGCTTTTCCCAAGTATTTTAACCTTAAGACTTATATTTTCCCCGACATTTCCAAAAATCGAGGTCAGTATTAAGAATAATAGTGTTGGAAACAAGACCAACCAAAAAACACTCTCTTTTGACCTTATGAAAAGTTCCTTAAATAGTGCGCTAAAAATCTCAAAAATATGTGCCAAATTATACACATTATCAACCCGCTTTCTTGATTATTAAAAAGAACAAAATCAATGTCGTCAGTCAATCTTTCTACCCGTCAATTTCAAGAAGACATCCTCCAAGGTTGGTTGTCTCACAACGAAGTCATGAATATCGTATTCAAGCAGTTTTTCCAAAATTGGAACAATGTTTATTGCCGAAATATATACATATTCACCTGAGATTATTACATTTTCAAATTCCTCAAGCTTCAGGCCTTCCAAATTTTGTTTCCTAACTTCGACAACCGAATGGAGTCCAGAGGAGGTTATAAGCTCTTGTGGTGTCCCGTGTGCGATTATCTTTCCGTGGTCCATTATGTAGACCCTATCGGAAAGTTGATGTGCTTCTTCCATATAATGTGTTGTAAGTATTATAGTTTTACCTTTTTGCCTGTAGTGTCTTATTATGTCCCATAAGTGCCGACGTATGTGCGGGTCCAATCCAACAGTCGGTTCATCTAAAAAAACTATCTCCGGATCATTGACAAACGCGAGAGCAAGTGCCAATCGTTGCTTCTGACCCCCTGACAAATTCTTAACTCTTGACTTAAGTTTTTCGTTCAGTTCGAATATTTCAATGATTTCCCCAAGATCAACTTTCTTCTTGTACAAAGCTGAGTACATGCGGAGCGTTTCCAGAACCGTTAACTCCTCAAAGAAGAAGTTTTCTTGAAGACAAACCCCTATCAATTCTTTAAACTCCTTTGTGCCGCGGAAAGGTCTATTAAAATAAAATATCTCCCCCCCATCAGGTTTTCTCAAACCCTCGAGTATCTCAACTGTAGTTGTTTTCCCAGCGCCATTTGGTCCGAGGATCGATATTACTTCCCCTTTACGGAGCTCTATTGACACACCGTCGACCGCCCTAACTCCTGGATAATACTTTTTTAAATTCTTTGCACTTAATATAATTTCGCTCAAAGCGTATCACCACCATGGAATATTAATAATTCAGAACAGATTTACCTTTGTTTGAGGTGTAACTTAATGCTATAACTTCCAACGATAAATCCTAAGAGAGTGAAAGAGGTGACTAAAATAAAAAATGCTGTATTGCTAAGCACGTCTATGTCGTATACTTTTTGGAACAGCATGTGAACGTACCGAGGCGTTGTGATGTAAGATACTATTCGGTATGATTTTGGCATAAACTCGATCGGAAAGTAAACCCCAGAAAAGAATATGAAGAGAGTGTAAAGAAGCTGTGCTACGCCTTTTGCAGCCTTTCGAAATGATAAGCCAATCAAGGCTCCAAGGGCTAGATTGAGTAGAACTGACGAGATGACAACTAAGATGTAAATTGGAACTCTCGATGGTGGGATAACAATATCTGCTTTAAAGAGAATTTTGGATGTAAGAATCACAAGAAAAGAAGAGATCAGACCAGTGATAATGTTTGCACCAACCGAGCTGATAAGCAAGTTCGAAGCACTGATCGGAGTAGTTGCCAATCTCTTAAAAAGTCCATATCTGACATAGTCCGTATATATATTTACACCAGCATTCAGACCAACTGAAAGCAGAGAAATGGAAATCACACCTATCATTATGTACTCGAGATCCGAAAGATTCTTGCCGATCGTTATTTGATGAGCTTTCACATTAATAATAGACGTTCGATTGGCTGAAGCGTACTTGAGTTTGAAAGCTTCCAAATCATAACTGTTTTCAAATAGCGCAGACTTGATGTAGACATCTATCTTTCCTTCTCTTGCGACTACAATCGCATCGAATGAACTCTTCTCAATCTCATCGTTGTCCGGTATGTTTTCTAACTCCTGCCACCCAGCTGCTTCAAAAGAAAGCGGCCTGTCGGAAAAATACCCAACAGACTGACCGCTCTCTTGTTTGCCAAAAACTGCTCCAAATAGTATTATGAAAACAACAGGAAGAAGTATGTTCATAAAAAACAGAAATTTATTTCTAAAGTTTACAACGAGAAATGAGTAGAATACCATGATACACCTCATAAAACATTAGGTTTGTCTTATATAAACTTAGAAAACTTTAGTGAGTATGCAAAAACAGATACGCACCTAATCCCACAATGGCCAAACCTATTATTACAAGCCAAGTCCTAAGCGTTTCATTTTCCTTCCTGAGTTCTTCCAATTTATCTTCCATTTTCTTATTATTCTCGTTCAGCAGATTTAGTGTAGAATCTATCCTTTCACCCAATCCTTTTTCACTTTCGTTCAGTAATCCTTTAACAGTTTCTATTTTCTTCTCAAGTGCCCCAGTTAATTCATACAGTTTTGTTTCAGTGAGCATGATTTTTGTGGTAAGATCCTGTTCCAGCCACTTCATGTCTTCGTCATAATCTCTTTTGGTAGTGTTGATCTGCTCTAATTGTTTTTCTAAGTCTTCAATTCTCATAAGCATGGCTCCGTAGTTATTCTCAAGCTCCAAATTCTTGTTTTCGAGATTCTTAATTTCTGAGGCTAAAGCGTCTAACTTTCCACTTACATTTTTGTTTTCGTTCTCTATCTGAATATTCTTATCACCAAGCTCTTCAATTCTTCTGTTTTGTTCCCGCATCTGGTTTGAGATAGCTTCTAAATCACTGGTTAATCTATTTTGAGTTTCTTTAATAAGTGATAGATCAACACTCATGTCAATAAATTTCTTTTCAAGATTTTGAGTCCGATTTTCTATCTGAGATATCTTGCTTTCTATTTCTTCAACGTCATTTTGTATACCTTTTAGGTTATCTGCCAATTCAGAAACAGCAGCAGCGATATTGTTTACTGTGTCATTTAAAATCTCGTCACGGTTTTCGAGTGCACTGATCTTTTGTTCAATATTCTCAACGTAACTTGTGATCTCTTCAAGTTTATTCTGAATATTCCCTGAAACACCCTTTATGTAAGCTATGTCTTTTTCAAACATATCTCTCGTAACGTATTTTTCCAGCATCTCATCCAGTTGCTCAGTGGGAAGAACTGTCGGCTTTGTCTGTATCTGACTAGAAGAAATCTTTTCAATCTTTTCCATAAGACCGATGTAAATTTTATTAAGATTGTTGATTTCTTCCTCCAATGTTTTCATTTTTACTCTTAGTTCGCCCGTATCTGAATTCAAACCCTTTACCTGCCCGGTAAGGATTTTAACATCTTCTGTAATTTTTGCCTGATTTTGTTCAATTTTAGCAACCTCTTTTTCAATATTCTCCAATTCAGGTACTTTCTGTGCAGAAGCTTCGTCTCTTTTCTCAGTCGTTTCTGGTTTTATTTCAGACTGTGTTTTCTGGGCCTCTAAGGTTTCTACCCTTTTCGTCAAAACCTTTACCTCATCTTGCAGATTAAGAGTTAGTGAGAGTACCTTTTGGATATTTTGATTAACGGAATTGAGCTGCGTTGTGGTTACCCTTTTTTGGAGCTCATCGCTAAGTTTGCTTAGTTTATCTTTCAAATCAGCAATATCAGAAGCAAGAGATTGATAGTCTACGGAATTCGAAAGCTTCTCAACTTTCTCGGCTATGCTTGAAACATTCTTTGTGAGAGATGAATAGGAAATGGTCAATTCATCTACCTTTACAGAGAGATTATCAATCATCTGGTTTTTCTGTTGAATCTGTTTGGAAATCTGTGCAATTTGTTCGCTATCTAAAGAACTCGCATTTAACTCTCCCAAAAGCTCTTTGAGCGTTTTAACTTCAGCTTTCAACAACTCGACCTCTGATCTCGTTACATAGTTGCCCATAGTTGATATGCTCTTCTCTATATCTGAAATCTTCAAACTTAAGGAATCAACCTTAGTTTCGAGCTCTACCAATTTCCTTGTCGATTTCATAAGTGCTGTTAGCTCCGCACTCTCAAGAATTTTCTGTTTAATTATCTCTACAGATTCTGCCAACATCGTTGTATCAGTGCCGTCAGAAATAAGACCATTCTTATCTACTGCTTCTGAAAGAGTTTGAATACTTGCTTTCAATTGTTCAACTTGTACTTTAACTTCTTGATCGTAAGTTTCCATCTGTGACAATTTAGCACCTAATTCATCAACTTTGGACAGCAGCATATTTAATTTATCCTTTGAGAGAGTTGCTTCAGTCTTCATAGAAGCTATTTCATTTAGCAACCCTTGGATAGTTCTGAGCATTTCCTCAATTTCCGTCTCATCAATCTTGGTTTTACTGTCAGCTTGGATAGTTTCTTTTTGTGCTTTAACCTCTGACAATGAGCTCTCAATTTCAGAAACCTTTTTGTTAAGATATTCTATCTCAGTCTTCAATTCCTGAACCATCGTTAGTTGCTTCTGAAGATATTCTATCTTCAATTTAAGCGCATCAATATCTTCACTTCTGTCCTTTTCAGAGACTGGCTGCAAATTCTTGTTTCCCGCTCCAGCAACACTTTGCTTCAAAGACTCTATTTCTTGATTTACTTTCAATTCTAATTCAGAAATCTTATCAGACAATTGAAATACGGTTTCTGAAACTTTCTTTGATGATGATTCTAGTTCTTTGAGTTTAAGGTCTAGAACGTTGTACTTAGAATTTAGTTCACTAAGTGCATTTCGCAAAGCTTCGTAATCTTGTTTAACGCTTGAAAATCTGCTATCTACTGAAGATTTTACATCTGTAATCTCTGACGATAATGAGGAAAGATTCTCGGTGAGCAGCTTCATATCTTTTGTAAGGAGGGCGAGCGAAGTCTTTATATCAGAAATTTCTTTGTTTATATCCGAGTTTGTCTTTTCTTGACTTTTCTGCACTTCAATAAGAACCTTTTGTTGAGACATTTGAGTTTCTGAAGATAATTTTTCTTGAATTGATGTTATTTTCTCATCGATGCTTTTAATGTTTGTCTCAAATGCAGTGTATAACCTATAAATCAGTACGACAACCTGAAATCTCGTAACAACTTCGTTCCCCCTAAAAGTTCCATCAGGAAAACCGGTGATAATTCCAAGGTCTGACATTTTTTCCACAGCTTCGTAAGCCCAGTGAGATTCTGGTACATCTTTGTATTGAGCAAACCCAGTCAGGCTTAGGAATATCAAGCACAGAAAAAGAAAAATCTTCTTTTTCATAACCCTTCCCCCCTTTGAATTTTTCCCTAACAATTATACCAGCTTTTTATTCGTTTTAATCCAAGAAATATTTTTTTAGAAACTCATATGAACTTTTGTCTAAAGTTGTAAAATCTTGCTCCTTGACACGCTGTGCATTCTTCTTACCAATTCCGGGAAGGCAGAGAAGCTCCTCCATTGTCAGTTCTGAAAAATTGACTTTTCTTACACCCGTCAAAGATCTTTGTCCGTAATCTACAACAACTATGTCTGTTGGAACACTAAATTGGGCAGGAACACCGACGAGGATCGGATAAGTTCCAAGCTGTCTACCAAATGTTATCCGACCTTCTTGAAATTCAGGAATCACCTCTTTAAGGATCGTACCTTGTGGAAAAACCCTCTTTAGCATATGATTATCAATGTCTCTTCGAATAATAAATTTATAGTGTTCAAAGAACTGCTTGTTAGGTTTCAGCGTCTTTCTTTTCGCTAAATGCCATATAGGAGTTCCTGGAAAGATCATTAACTGACGAAGATTTATCCTCCTAAGCAGATACCCTGAATTTAGGTAGTCCAACAGTTTTCTGTAATTTAACTCGTATGTCTTCTTAGTCTCTCCGAATAGTCCAAAAATAAGGTTAATGCCAGGAAGCAATTTTGGAACGCCAGTGGCATCTCTTACTGCACCGATTTCGTTAACAACTCTGACAGCTGTATCAATATCTTGTACATCTCCGTCTATGTTATTCTTTTTCCTGACTATCGGATCAAAACTTTCAACGCCAAAAGATAAGATATCTCCTGAGGTATTGTACTTCACTATAATTTCAAGGATATCAGCTGACTTGGGCAAATTCTTAGATATGTAAGCTGGATTGGCATTATCGGTATGTAAAACCTTCAAATCGGGGCATTTTTCTCTTATGCCTTTGTAAAGTTCTTCAACGGCCAAGGGGTTTATGTTATTATCGTTAAAGTCGCTACCATAGGCTATTATATTCGCACTTCTGCCAAGCCGGAAAGCTCTCACTCCAGACTTGTAAAGGCTTTCTATTTCATCAATTATATCTTTAACAGGACGTGAGAAGAACTTAGGATGTAACAAGGGTTCTGTGCAA
Organism: Fervidobacterium gondwanense DSM 13020; assembly: GCF_900143265.1. NCBI lineage: Bacteria > Thermotogati > Thermotogota > Thermotogae > Thermotogales > Fervidobacteriaceae > Fervidobacterium > Fervidobacterium gondwanense. The sequence goes on from NZ_FRDJ01000009.1 coordinate 44,721, forward strand.
AATGTGCAGTAAGTTCTTCTCTCACAACCCAAAGATACTTCGATTTCAGCTATTATATTTGGGAACCTCGGGTGTTTCTGCACAATTTCTGAACCACTTATTGAGGTAGAGCGTATAGCATCAATATAAGGCTTCTCTAAATACTCTGAAATCCATCTTCCTATATCATCCACTGTCTCTTCAACTTCTATGTTGTTGGAAATATCCTTTGCTAGACTTCCACCTCTGTTTGAGAAAGCTTTGGCCAATGCTCCCATTAAGATTCGGTAAGAGTTCTTGCAGTTGCTAAATATTTTTTGAACTTCAAACGGATTTATAGGTGTTCCACCCACATACTTTCCCGGAACAGTTAGACCACCGACTATAACAACAACATCATAAACAGAAAAAACGTGCCATAGGCTTTTGGCACGTATTTCATCAATTGTGTAATAATCAACCTCATAACCTTTTAGAATGAAAGCTCCTGAAACGTATCTTACATAAGTGCTTACGTAAGGCGGTACTCCAAGAACAGCAGGTTCGTCAACATAACCGTCAATTACCACGCAACGCATTCTTAATCTCCTTCTGCGTTTTTTCAGTTGCTTTTAATATTTTCAAATAGTATGATCCTATTTTGAAATCACCACTTGTTTTGTTTATTTCCATTTCGAGGGGTTTTCCTTCTTTATCATAGCCGGAAATCCTTATATATCCTTTACCTTCTGACACGGAAGCCCATAAAAAGATATTATTCAAGTTATATACTTCCTCTGGTAAATTAGGGTTTTCAACAAGTGTAAATTTTGATAAAATACTTTTCATATCAAACTGCTTTGGGAGTTTGTTTATATACATCGTTGTTGAAACGTCTCCAACTTTCCTAAAAATACGAATTATCTCTCCTGAAACGACGAAAATTTCTAAAGAAAAGGTATCTTCCGAAAATTTATATACGCCATCAACAGAGATATCTAATTTCTTAGACCTGACATACTCGTATGCTATATCCGCGAGATCTCTTATCTGAAAAGTCCGTGTTAAATTGTTGGTGTTTCCTATATAGTATTTGTCTTTCACCCTTACCCATGTAAAACTTTCGGGACTCGTCACGAAAACAACCTTTATATCCCCGCTTTCATAAACCTCTTCACTTCTAAACATAGTGCCGGATTTGGTCGTCTCATAAACCATTCTGACATAATAGCCTTCTGAGAAATTGAAACTCGGCACAAGCAATAAAATTATAAATATAGCGAATACAAAGAATCTTCTTGTATGTCTTATCATCTTTCTGCCTCGCTTTTTGGAATTTCTACCTTTTTACCACCCACCGTCGCTTGCAATTGCAGTATATCTGATTATTTTGAAAACATCATTTTCTTCGTTCTCAACATTAGAGTGCTCTAAGGAAGCATCTTCCGAAGCTGGTATAACGCTTGGATTATCATTTTCCGTAAATAATTTAAAGGTCTCTGCTGCTTTGTGAAACATCAGTGTAAAACTGTTAGTATAGCTTCCAGGCTTAATGTATTCGAAACCAGCGAAAAGTATTGAAATAATTATCAAAATAGCAATACCGTATCTATAAATTAGGCTTCTGACTTTTCTTCGCTTTATCTTCAAAATGATTTTCTCTTCCATAATCGGCCCAGGTTTGTAAGAATACTCGCTTAACACCAATTTCAAATACTTTCTTTCCCCGGAGAATTCTTTTGGATCACTCATTATACTCATTTAAAGACTCCTCCTTAAGTGCCGTCCTTAACTCTTTTTTTATGTAGTGAAGTCTGCTTTTCACGGTTCCTTCAGGTTTATCAATTATTTTTCCTATTTCAGAATATGTTAACCCATCAACCTCTTTCATGTAGAGAATCATTCTATCAGTTGGTGAAAGCCTCTCAATTGCTTTTCTAAGCTTTTCGTAAGAAAATTCATTAGCCACGTTTTCCTGAATATCTTCGTCGGTGCTGTACTGAGTTTGATATTCGTCGCTATCGTTGGTCTCAGACAAATCAATCAAAACATCTCTACCCTTGTACTTTTTATAGTGATCTCTACAAACGTTAATAGCAATTTTGTATATCCAAGTTGAAAGCCTTGACTCGCCCCTGAATTTTTTGATGTTTTTATAAATCTTCAAAAATACCTCTTGAATCACATCGTCTACATCGTCTGACCCCATAAAACTTTTAGCTAAGGCTCCTATCTTTGAAGCATACGTTTTATAGAGGAACCTGTATGCATTTTCATCGCCTTTCCTAAGAGCCTTGATTAATCTATCTTCCGAACACCAATTATTTTGACTAACGTTTTCATCAAATCGTTCATTTTGCGAATTAATATCCATTCTTGAAGAGTTGTTAGAAGATTCCAATCTTTTCACCCCCTACCTGCTCTCTAAAAGAACGAGCATTCCTTAGAGCTTGTCCTCTGTAACAATTGTTGAAAAACACAAGGGCTTTCTTTACATTTGGTAAAAGTATACTCTTTGAAATCTCATCAAGCTCGTCTTCTGTATAGTAATAATCATATCTTGTTTTTTCATCAGCAGTGAACCAACTTTTCTTACGTCCGTGAAGCCTAACGTATATTTCTTCGTCCTCACTGTTGTAATACGTATTAAATGGGTACAATCCTGAAATCTTCGGTAAGTCGACGATAACAATACTTACGTTTGGTGAATACTCTTTAATAAATTCAACTACATCCTCTTTATAAGACCAACTCAAATGTCGAAATTCTATAAACACCTTTGAGTCTTTAAAGCACTCAGCAATCCTTTTTAGAAAAGTAATATTTTCATCCGAATACTTAAATGTATAGGGAAACTGTGCAAGATAACCAGCAAGTTTGCCTTCATCGAATACTATATGGGTGTTTTTGAGGAAATTGGCAATATTCTCAAGATTGCCTTCATGTGTTATTGAGCCGTGTATCTTTAGCGCAAATTTAAAACCTGTAGGTGCCCTCCTTAAAAGAGAAACTATAGACTTATAAGACGGCATCTGATAGAAAGTATAATTTATCTCAACTGCGTTGAAACCATAGTGCTGACAATAATACGTAAACATCTCCGAACTCTTGATGCTTTCTGGATAAACCGTACCGATCCAATCAGAAAATGAAAAACCACTCGTTCCTATATACCATTTCAAAGTATTTCTTTCATTCACAAAATCCCTTCTTCTCAAACTTCCAAGTTTCAGTAGAATTATCTAACACGCCAAAATTCTGCAAGGTGTGGAGGGATATCTTTGACAAAATCTCTTTCTATCTTATCGTAACTGATATAATTTCCTCTTGATAGAACAGAATGAGTTATATACAGCACATCCTTCGCCCGAGTTATCGCAACATAAAAAAGTCTTTCCTCTTCATCCAGCGAATTATCTTTTAAAGCCAAGAAATGTGGAAAATCTCCCGGATTTACTCCAATAACGAATACCACTTTCCATTCAAGCCCCTTTGCTTGATGTACAGTCGTCAATGTAACTTTTCCACTATCTTCATCATTTTCAATTGTTATGCCCCGTGCATCTGAAACAATTAATTCACTGAGCAAAGCTTCTGTAGTTTCATAAAAACTCGCCATCTCGATGAGCCTTTCTATATCTTCTTCTCTATCTCTAAAGTCTTGGTAATGGACTTCTAAGACATATTTGTAAAAATTCTCGTAAAAAGTTCTAATCTGTTCTTTAGGTGACTTTCCAAGTGATTCGGTAAGTACATTCTTAAGTGATTTGATGTTTTCACTCTTAACATCTACATTTAAAAATGTACCTATTGGGTCTTCAGTTGATGTTATTTCGCTAATAATTTTCTCAGCTCTAACATTCCCAACATTATCCAACAGCTTTAGTATTCTCATCCACGAAATCGTCTCATACGGGTTCTCCAATATTTTCAGAAACGCAATAACATCCTTAGCATGTGCGGTTTCTGTGAACCTTAAACCAGAGAGAATTTTGAAAGGAATATTCTTCTTTGCAAGTTCTATCTGTAATTCTAAGGAATGGGAATGTGCTCTGTATATAACTGCTATGTCACTGTAACTTGCACCATTTTCGACATGCTCAATGATTCTTTGCGTAACAAAATGTGCCTCGTCAAAGTGGTCATAGGTATTCACAACAATAGGTTTTTGAACACTACTTCTGACTGCGCGCAAACGTTTCGGAACAGCTGAGCGCGGAATCATCGCGTTAACCAAATCAACAATCTTATCCGCACTTCTATAATTCGTCTGTATCTTGAAAATCCTCGCGTCTTTCATTAACTCACTAACGTTTTCAAACCTTGCTCCTCTAAAAGAATAAATACTCTGGGCATCGTCTGCCACCACAAAAAGGTTTCCGTGAACCTGACTGAGTAATTCAACGATCCTTAACTGAAGTATGTTAGTATCTTGAAATTCATCAACTAAAACCCATCTGAATTGTGAGGAAATCCGCTCTCGTATGTCTGGGTGTTCCTCAAGTAATCGTAACATTTTCAAGAGTAGGTCGTCGTAGTCAAGCACGTTCTGTTTCTCTTTCTCCAAGATATATTCCTGAAATATCTTTTCGATTATATCGACAACATTAATCCATCTTCTTGCCTTTTTGAGGAGGACCTCATACGGAGTCTGCATAGTGTTCACCATATAAGAGTACAATGAGTGCAGTTCGTTGTGTGTTGGTAAGGCTTTACCCATTTGCTTCGACGTGACAAAACGGCTTCTTGCTAATTTCATCAAATCCGTGGCATCTTCTTCATCAAGTATGGTGAAATTTGGTTTTATCCCCATAACCCACCCATACTTTCTCAACAAGGCGTTGCAAACGTGGTGAAATGTACCAGCCATCATGCCATCAAGATTTTTCCCAGCAACCTTTTGAGCGCGTTCTATCATTTCCTTAGCAGCCGCCCGCGTGAATGTAACAAGAAGTATCTCAGAAGGTTTAATCCCGTTCAAAAGCAAATGGGCTATCTTGTAAGTTATTACCTTGGTTTTGCCACTGCCCGGACCAGCTATTACTATCACCTTTCCAGAAGAATTTATTACTGCTTCTCTTTGCTCGGCATCTAATTCATTAATTATGTTGTCATGAATTGTTAGCTTTTCAGCTCTTTCAAGTCTGTATTCTTTAACATCCTTTTCTCTGTGCATGTTTATCTTACCCCTTATTATGGATTTCGGAAAATCAAAAGAGCTTAGATAAAAATTTTCCAACAGTCTTGAACGGTACATTCATTCCAAGCTTCACGTTAGGTCTGTTATCTCCGTGAAAATCACTACCTGCAGTTATTAACAAATCGTATTTCTTCGCTATGCTGAGAAGTTCCTCCGTCTGCTTCGGCAAATGAGTCGAATAGTACGCCTCTATGCCGTCTAAGCCTTTTGATATGAGGTAACGAATGAAGCTTTCGAGGTTTTCTACGCCGTCAGCTATAGGATAAGGTAGTCCATCCTTCAGAACTTGGTAGGGGTGTGCCAATATTGCAATACCACCTGCTTCCTTGATTAATTCTATAGCTTCTTGTGGTTTTAAACGTTTCTTTTCAACAAAAAGAGGTCCGCCATCTTTCAAATAGTTTCTAAAAGCCTCGTCAATAGTCTGCACGTACCCTTTTTCAACCATCAACCTTGCAAAATGCGGTCTTCCTATAGCTTTACCTTTCGCTATTTTCTTTATTTCTTCCATAGTTGCTTTAAACCCGAACTGATTCATTTTTTCCAAGATAATCTCATTTCTTTTGTTTCTATATTCAATAAGTTCGTTTAGCACGTGTGCTACTCTAAGTGAATCCTTAATATTGTACCCGAGTATGTGCAAACTGTCCGTAGGATAATCAGCACTTATTTCAACGCCTTTTATAACGGTTATGTCCGTTTCTTCTACTACAGAATCGAGTTCGTCAAAGCCAGAAATTGTATCATGATCAGTTATTGCCAACACTTCTAAACCTATCGTTTGTGCTTTTTGTATCAGTTCTTTCGGCTTGAGTGTACCATCAGAAGCTGTTGTATGAGTGTGAAGATCCAAAACCAATTGAATCACCTCCGATTTTTCGTGTTAATTATACCATATTTTGTGATATACTTAATATAAGTAACTGATAGCGAGAACGCACATGGAGGGATGCAAATTGAACAGAGAAGAAGCTTTAATACTCTTGAGAACGCACGTTTCAAACAAAAATCTTATAAATCATTGTCTTGCGTGCGAAGCTATCATGAGAAAATTGGCAAAGCACTTTGGTGAAGACGAAGAGGTATGGGGACTTGCGGGCTTACTCCACGATCTTGATTACGACTATACAAAAGACAAACCAGAAGAGCATGGGCTCAAAAGTGTAGAGATTCTTAATGGGAAGGTTTGCGATGAAATAAAAAACGCTATACTAGCTCACTGCGAGAAGAAAACGCCCGAGACAACTATGGAAAAGGCACTTTATGCGGTGGATCCAACAAGTGGATTCATAGTAGCCGCGGCTTTAATAAGACCTGAAAAAAAGCTCGAGGTTGTAGATGTTCCTTTCTTACTTAATAGGTTTAAAGAGAAGGGATTTGCAAAAGGTGCAAACAGAGAGCAGATGAAATCTTGCGAAAACATAGGGCTTAGCTTAGAGGAATTTTACACATTAGCACTCGAAGCGATGAAAGAAATATCAGATAAGATAGGTCTGTAAAAAGAGGTGTAACATGAATTTTGTACCTTGGATTATCTCTTTTTCAGCTGTTTTTGTTGATAACGTTTTTAGAGATTATTTTAGTATAACTCCCTTGTATTTCTTGTTTGAGTCAGTTGTGGAGGAAAAGCCAACTTTGAAAATTGCAAGGCTGTTGATATTCTCTGTTTCATATCAAAGTTTTGCAGCGATGAATTTAAGTTTAATATGGGTTGCTATTACGTTTTTTATAATTATGATAGAATTGTACAGAGATAATTTTTATTATCCTTGGAGCGCATCATTGTTACAAGCTGTGATATTTTTGCTACCTTACTATTATCTCTATCCGTTTTCATATGTTTATGGTTATATTGTTAATGTAATTTTATTCGTTTATGCATATAGAAAATTAGAGCTCGGAGGTGCAAGATAATGGAAATAAAGTTACCGGATGGAAGTGTAAGAAGATACGAAGGAAGTGTGACGCCAGGACAAATTGCTAAGGACATTTCAGAAGGTCTGTGGAGAAATTCTGCCGGTGCGTTGGTAAATGGACAACTTTGGGACTTAGAAAGACCTATTGATTACGACTGTGAATTAAAGATTGTTAAATTAGACGACCCAGAAGCGGTAGAGATTTATAGACACACGATGTCTCACATTATGGCTCAGGCAGTAATGCGCATCTATGGCGAAGAGAATGTCAAGCTTGGCATCGGTCCAACAATCGAAAATGGTTTTTACTACGATTTCGATATTGCTAATGCAAAGATCGCTGAAGAAGACTTGGAAAAAATCGAAGAAGAAATGAAGAAGATAATAAAAGAGGACTTAAAAATTGAGCGTTTTGAGTTGCCAAAGGACGAAGCGATAGAGCTGATGAAGAAAAAGAACCAACCATACAAAGTAGAGCTTATAGAGGAGATACCGGATGAGAAGGTAAGTTTTTACAGACAAGGAGAATTCGTTGATTTGTGTCGTGGTCCTCATCTACCGAGCACAGGTAAGGTTAAGCATTTCAAATTATTATCTGTTTCTGGTGCTTACTGGAGAGGCAACGAAAAGAATCCAATGCTTCAAAGAATATACGGAACAGCATTTTCAAAGAAAGATGAACTCGAAAGTTATTTAAAAATGCTTGAAGAGGCTAAGAAAAGGGACCACAGGAAACTCGGCCCTCAACTAGAACTTTTCTTCATAAATACAGATGTTGCAGCCGGAATGCCGATATTCCTTCCATATGGAATGACAATTCTGAAAGAGTTGATGGAGTTATCGAGAAAGCTCCATAAAAAGTACGGTTACAAAGAAGTTGGCACACCACTTATAATGCACGAGAAACTGTGGAGGCAGAGCGGACACTGGGATCACTATAAAAACAACATGTATTTCACCGAAAAAGAGGAAGTAACTTACGCTGTAAAGCCTATGAACTGTCCGGGGCACATTCTTATCTATAAGAATAGACCAATCTCTTACAAAGATCTTCCGATCAGATTGTTTGAATTCGGTAGAGTCCACAGATACGAACGCGGTGGCGTTTTGCATGGTTTACTGAGAGTCAGAACGTTTACGCAAGATGACGCTCACATATTCTGTCGTGAAGATCAAATTGTCGAAGAAGTAACGAATGTTGTGAGATTCATAAACGAATTATACAGCGTGTTCGGCTTCACATACAGGGCAACACTCAGCACTATGCCTGAAGATCATATGGGCGACGAAGCAACTTGGGAAAAAGCAACCGTAGCTCTAAGAAATGCCCTTGAAGAAACGGGTGTACCATTTGTGGTTGCTGAAGGTGAAGGAGCATTCTACGGACCGAAGATCGATTTTCACGTACGCGATGTCATCGGAAGGGAATGGCAGTGTGCAACGATACAGCTCGACTTCCAAATGCCAGAAAGATTCAATATCACGTATAAAGACGCTGACGGTATGGAAAAAAGACCTGTCATGATCCACAGAGCGCTGTATGGTTCAATCGAAAGATTTTTCGGTATACTCATAGAACACTTCGCGGGCGCGTTCCCAACGTGGCTTGCTCCGGTTCAAGTAGTTGTATTACCTGTTTCCGAAAAGTACGTGGAGTATGCACGTAATTTATATCAAGAATTAGATAAAAACGGTATCAGAGTTGAATTGGATGATAGAAACGAAACACTTGGTTACAGGATACGTGAAAATCAGTTGAAGAAAGTACCATACATGATAATAGTTGGTGAGAAAGAAAAGGAGACGGGGAAAATATCGCTCAGAACAAGGGAAGGAAAAGATCTCCACGACATAGAGTTGAAAGATTTTGTTGAAAGAGTGAAGCATGAGATATTTGTGAAAAGCTCAACACTGAGTTTTTAACCCTTAATGTTCAACAATCCGAACGCAAAAAGTGAGGTGGTAATTTGTTACCAGAGAAGCTTTTGAAAGAGTTCAGATCTGCATTTGGAATGGATCCAATCTGTCATGACACAGAAAAAGGTACGTGCATATTCGAACAGAATGGATATATAGTCATCAAGACAAATGGTGTACTAATCGCGCAGTTTAAGGATGATGAATCAAGTTACGGAGACATATTGTCATTCTATGCAAAAAAGGCAGGGTTGCTGTCCCCTGCAGAACGTGATATAGAGAAGATATTACGCTCAATGTTTGTCAACCTTATAGTTTTAACAGAAGTTGAAGACAGATATGGTTTTTCACATTCCCAAAGGGTTGCAAAGATAGCGGAAGGCTTTGCAATGTACCTTAACATGAAACCGGAAGAAGTAGAGGATTTAAAAAACCACGCCTTGCTCCATGATGTTGGAAAGATAGCAATTGAACAGCTGATGCTTTACTCTCCAACAAGGTTAAGAACGTTCGAAACGCACTACGAAGACCATCCAACAATGGGAACTATATACCTATCAATACATGAAAGCCTCTGGAGATACATACCAACAGTTAGGAACCATCATGAAAAATGGGACGGTACAGGTTTTCCGGACAAACTGAAAGGAACAGACATACCGTACTTTGCGAGAATCATAGCTATTCTCGACTACTATGATGAAGTGACAAATTTCGTCTCTGCAGACTGGGACAGTGAGATAAAGACACCGAAACAGGCGATAAACGAAATTAAGAGAATGGCTGGAACATTCTTTGATCCGGATTTGGTTAACAAATTTGTAGAATTCATGCAGACGGTGCACAAAATCGAAGTATGAATCAACGTTTCTTAGCACTGGCAACATTCAAGTAGAGGGGGGATTGAAATGTTATCACCTGTTGCTTTTTGGATCGTATTTGGGGTCGTGCTAATGGTAATAGAGATATTCACACCCACATTTTTCATCTTTTGGTTTGGAATCGGTAGTCTTGCTGCTGCTGTTGTTGCGTATTTTTACGAAAACACACTTATCGAACTTCTCACTTTCATAGTGGTGTCTGGAGTATTGGTTTTGTTGACAAGAAAATTGGCAAAGAAATTAACAGGTGAAGAAGTTAGAAGCATTAATGTAGATGAAATAATTGGTAAAGAGGCAATAGTAATTGAGCGTATCGATAACATCAAAGGAAAAGGCGTTGTAAAGGTCAACGGCGATATGTGGAGAGCTGTTTCGATTGAGGATCATATAATAATCAACGAAGGTGCAAAGGTAATTATAGAAAAAGTGGAAGGAGCACATGTAGTTGTGCGACCATCAAGTTCGGCGGAATCTAAGGAATCTGATTAATGGCACTGAAATTATTTGAAAAGGAGGGGTCGTGATGTACATAGTTCTTCTTGCTATAGCGTTTTTGTTGTTAATAATTGCTGCTACTGGTATCAGAATTGTAAGACCGTACGAACGCGGATTGATAGAAAGGCTTGGAAAGTTTAAAAAAGAAGTGCGTTCAGGTTTACACTTCATAATCCCATTCTTTGATCGCATGATAAAGGTTGATATGCGCGAACATGTTATCGATGTACCACCTCAAGAGGTCATTACAAAAGATAACGTGGTTGTAGTGGTCGATGCTGTTATCTATTACGAAGTAACAGATGCATTCAAATCAGTGTACAATGTCAACAACTTTGAATTTGCAACTATAAAACTTGCGCAAACAAACTTGAGAAATGTCATAGGTGAACTGGAGCTTGACCAGACCCTTACGTCGAGAGAGAGTATTAATGCAAAGTTAAGAACAGTATTAGACGAAGCGACTGATAAATGGGGAATTAGGATTACGAGAGTCGAGATCAAGAAGATAGATCCACCAAAAGATATAATGGAAGCAATGAGTAAACAGATGAAGGCTGAAAGAACAAAAAGGGCAGCAATCCTTGAGGCAGAAGGTATTCGACAGTCTGAAATATTGAAAGCTGAAGGTGAAAAGCAGGCTGCGATATTAAAGGCTGAAGGTGAAGCGGAAGCAATAAAGAGAGTCGCAGAGGCTAATAAATACAAGCTGATAGCAGAGGCAGAAGGTCAAGCATTAGCTATTGTGAACGTTTTCAAAGCGATCCACGACGGTAATCCAACAAACGACCTAATAGCTATAAAGTACCTTGAAACTCTTAAAGAAGTTGCTAATGGACAAGCAACGAAGATATTCTTACCTCTTGAAGCCTCATCCGTTTTATCATCTGTGGGTGCTATGGCAGAATTGTTTAAAGATAGAAAAGTGGAGGACAAAAAGCAACAATGATAACGCCTTTTCTAAACATATTGTTCGGTAGTGGCATCAGTACACTTGTTGGAAGTATAGTTGGGCTCTTAGTTTCTTACAATATAATATCTAAAAGAGCTCGTGTTAGATACCAGCCGCTGTTTCTTTTTAACGACGTGATGATGCTAAGCATCATGACGCTTGTTTGGTATTACGTCGATAATCTATATCTTGCTTATCTATTCTTTATTATTATGTCTTCCGTCTTCCTGGTCTATAAATTGCTTGTTGCTGTGTACTCAATGGACAAGAGATTCAGATTACTTGTACTCTCACTTGGCGCAGATCACTCAGAGTATTCAAGATTTATATTAGAAAAGAATCTGGGAAGATTTTTCGCTAATATTTTGAAATTCTACGTGCTTTGTATAATAAGTTTTTTAACTTCACTGACCATTTGCGCTTCTGACATAGGTTTTTTCGGACTCATAGTTGGACTGGTATTTTCACTCGTTCAGACTGATTGAGTTTAAACTAACGAAAGGAGTTTTAGTGATGAAAAAAAAGCTTTTTGTGAACTATTCTCAGGCTATACTTAAGATTGGGGTAAACTTGCAAAATCAACAAAAGTTAATCGTGAACGCTTCTGTGGATCACAAAGACTTCGTAAGGATTTTCGTCGAACAGGCTTACGATTTAGGTGCAAAAGAAGTACTTGTCGTATGGAACGATACTTACATCTCCAGGCAAAAATTACTAAAAGCACCCGAAGAGGTAATTACTAACATATACAACTGGGAGATAGAAATGGCAAAAAGCTTTCTCGAAGACGGTGCTGCTACCGTCTCATTGGTTGGTTCGTATGCGGATCTGCTTGCCGACGTACCAGCCCAGAGAATAGGTGCAGCCACGAAAGCAAGACAAATAGCTTTCAAAGAGATTATGGAACGAACGATGATGAATAAAAACAGGTGGTGCGTCGCTGGCGTACCAAATCCTGAATGGGCACGAAAAGTTTACGGCACAGAAGACATTACACAACTTTGGAACGATATCCTATATATGGCAAGAATAGATGAAAATGGATATGATGCGTTACTCAAGCATCTGGAAAATCTTAAAAATAGAAAGGACTACCTTAATGAGATGAAATTTGAGGCATTGAGATACGAAGGACCTGGTACAGAATTAGTTGTTGAATTGCCACGCGCTCATCTTTGGCTAAGCGGTGTAGAACACGATGTTAATGGTGTACCTTTCTTACCAAACATCCCAACTGAAGAAGTGTTTACAGCCCCGTATAAATATGGGGTTAATGGAAAAGTCTCAAGTAGCATGCCGTTGGTATACCAAGGAAATATTATAGATGAGTTCTGGCTCGAATTCAAAGATGGAAAGGTTATAAACTTTGATGCAAAGAAAGGAAAAGAGGTCTTACAGCAACTTATAGCTACTGATGAAGGAGCATCATATCTTGGTGAGGTTGCACTTGTCGATGTGACATCACCAATATATAAACTTGGAAAAGTTTTCTACAACACACTGTACGATGAAAATGCGGCTTCGCATTTTGCATTGGGACGAGCATACCCAACTTGTGTTGAGAGCTTTGGTGGAGATCCAGAGAACGCTGGTATAAACATGAGCATTACACATGTAGACTTCATGGTTGGCAATGACAAAATGAATGTCTACGGGATTAAAGGCGGTAAGGAATATCAATTAATGAAAAACGGCCTTTGGCAAATTTAAACTTCTCTACACGAATATCAAAAGCTGTGTTATAATATTTTGTGAATTAAATCACTTATAGTTTAATTTTTCTAAAAGGAGGTAAAAGTTATGAGCTTTGACAAACAACAGTTCGTTCATGAATTAATAACGCCAAACAGCAGCAAGATTGTTCTTTTGGTTATGGATGGTATCGGTGATCTTCCAAATGAAGAAGGCTTGACACCACTTATGAAAGCAAATACTCCAAACCTTGATAAAGTTGCACAGATGAGTGACCTTGGTCAGACAATCCCAGTTCTTCAAGGAATAACACCAGGTAGTGGACCAGGGCATCTTAGCCTTTTTGGATACGACCCAATTAGATACCAGATAGGCCGTGGAATTCTCGAAGCTCTTGGCGAAGATATCGATGTTGGAGAACTCGATGTTGTTGCAAGAGGAAATTTTGCAACAATACAAGGTGACATCGTAGTTGACAGAAGAGCTGGAAGGCCAGCAACTGAAGAAAGCGCTAAGGTAGTGGAAATTCTTAACGCAAACATCAAGGAAATAGAAGACGTAAAAGTTCAGTTCTACCCTGGCAAAGAACACAGATTTGTCCTCAAACTAACAGGGGAAGGCCTTTCAGACAAAATTGAAGACGCCGATCCACAAAAAGAGGGGAAGCCGATAAAATTCACCTCTGCGCTTTCACCAGAAGCAGAAAAGACAGCAAGGATAGTTAACAAACTTTTGGAGAGAATCAAAGAAGTTCTAAAAGACCAACCAAAGCTGAACTTCGCACTTGTAAGGGGATTTTCAAAATACCCACAACTTCCACAATTCCCGGAAGTTTACAAATTGAAAGCGGGAGCTATCGCAGTCTACCCAATGTACAAAGGGTTAGCAAAATTAGTCGGAATGACGATTATTCCAACCGGACAGACAATAGAAGATGAAATCGAGACTTTGAAAACAGAATGGAATGACTACGACTTCTTCTTCGTACATATTAAAAAGACGGATTCATACGGCGAGGATGGAAAATTTGACGACAAGGTGCATGTTATAGAAAACGTTGATAAAATAATCCCAGAAATACTTGCACTTAATCCCGATGTGTTAGTTGTAACAGGCGACCATTCAACACCATGTGCCATGAAAGGACATTCATTCCATCCAGTACCAATTATGTTCTGCGCAAAATACACAAGAAAAGGCCTTTCCAAAGCATTCAACGAATTTGAATGTGCAAGGGGGACAATTGGTACAATTCATGCAACAGACGTTATGAACTTAATAATGGCATATTCAGGAAAATTTGAGAAATTCGGTGCGTAATAAGAAATCCTAAATAATTTAGAGTGAAATGTGGGGGAGTATCTTGGGGGGATACAAATTTACACATCATTTTACTACTTCGGGTGTGCAATTTTAGGTGCGTTAGTGGGAGCTTATTATAAGTTCCCACTTTTCTTTTTGGCAATTCCACTCTTGTTTTTCAAAAAGCCAAGAATTGGCTTGGCGTTTCTTATATTCTTCATTGTAAATCTCGGATTCGTCGGAAATGTGACTGTTAAAACGGAATTCGTTGGTGTAGTTAAGAGCGTTCAAAACAATTCTTCAATTCTGAAACTATCATACTTTGATGGAGTGAACTGGAAAAAGTTAGGCTTTGATGTTTTATTGTACAACGAGGAAAAGTTAGATACCATAGTCTATTTCAAAGGCGAGTTGCGACGCAGAAACAGTTATCCTTTCTATTATGCCAAGCCAACTTACTTAGCAACAGCAACGAACTACAATTCCTTCAAACACAGAATTTACAATCACTTCGAAGCCTTTCGAAGGTATGTAAGTAAGATCAATCCATTTTACGAAAGCCTCTTCGGTTCAGCGGCGAGAGACGAAGATTTTATACAAAGCGGTTTGTATCATATATTTTGTGTTTCTGGCATGCATGTATCTTTGCTATATCTATTCGCTCTTTCAATAGTGAAACTTGTAACACACAGGAAATTTCTCAGAATAATTTTATCACTGCTATTTCCAACAATTTTTGTCATCGGTTCTGGTATGAACCTTCCTGCCTTTAGAGCACTTCTTATGTTAGTGCTATCTTCAATCTTTCAATTAGCTGACTATAAGATAAATCCGATAAATACTGTATCTATTATTGGAACAGCGATGATCATTGCAAATCCGGAAATCGTTTACTCACTGTCCTTTTACATGACGTTTTTTGCCACAATTGGTGTGCTGGTATGCGACAATAAAATTTTGACAAATGTCGGAGGTTTTCTTGGTAGTGCTCCTTACGTTTCGCTAATTAATCCAGTTAATCCATTTTCGATAGTAGGCACTATAATTGTCTCCATTCCAGTGCAGATAATAATGTTTGGATTAACAATTAGCTATTTACTTTTCTCCAGTAAAATGTACTACCTCTCGTCATTTGTGCTGTATGCACTCTCACCATTTGCTTGGTTTGTGAAACTCGTTGCTCAAACGCTATCAAAATTCCCTACTATACCGCGACACCCTTCAATAACAATAGCATTTGCATTGACATACGTAATATTCATAGCGATAGTTATAGAAAATAAACGCGGTACCAACCTAAATATGGTACCGCGTAATATATAAAGAAAAAATTCTTTTATTTTTTCTTCTTCTTTGTACATTTCGGACAAAGACCTCTGAACTTTAAATCGACCTCTTCGATAATGTACCCTTTACTACTCATTAGTTGCAAATATTCTCTCATAACATTTTCAGGAGAAAGCTCACCCTTCAACTCGTAGATCTTTCCGCATGAAGTACAGATAAAATGTGAATGTTTCTCTTCCTTATCAACCAATTCATATCTGAAAACGCCTTCATCAAATTGAAGTCTTCTCAAAAAGCCGAGTTCGACGAGTAAATCTATAGTTCTATATACCGTTGCCTTACTGACATTCAATTTTCTGCTTATAAGGTATCTGTAAACCTCTTCAGCTCCAAGATGCTCACTATTTGTTTCGATAAAGACTTTCAACACTTGTTCACGTTGAGGAGTCATTCGGCATTTCCGATCTTTAAGCTCTTTTTTTAAGCTATCTACGTGCATATTCTCGCCCCTTCGTTATGCGTTCATAACAGGCTTAATATCTATTTTCCAGCCTGTAAGTTTTGCTGCAAGTCTTGCATTCTGTCCTGCTTTGCCAATAGCCAGAGACAACTGATTTGGCGAGACAAGCACTCGCGAAGCCTTTGCCTCGTAGTCGAGAATTTCAACTTCAATGACGGAAGCAGGCAGCAAAGCGTTTGCAATTAATTCTTTTGGATCTTCCGACCATTTGATTATATCTATCTTTTCTATCTTGAGTTCTTTTAAGACGGATGCAATTCGAGAACCTTCGTTACCAATACAAGCACCAACTGGGTCTATCTTTGGATCCTTCGAAATGACAGCGATTTTCGTTCTCACTCCTGGTTCTCTCACAACTTTTACTATTTCGACCGTGCCATTCTCCAGTTCAGGCACTTCAAGTTTAAGTAATCCAGTCACAAACTCTGGATCCGTTCGTGAAACTATTATCTTTGGTCCTTTTTTATCTTTCTTTACTTCTCTTACATACACCTTTATGAAATCCGATTGCTCAAAGACTTCGCCGGGTATCCATTCCTTTTTCGGTAAGTGCGTCTCGAGTTTACCTATACGAATATCGAGCCATTCGGGTGTAACTTTCAACACTTCAGCAACAACAACTCGTCCAACAAGCTCTGAATACCGTTCGTACTGCTTTTCTTTTTCAATCTCTCTAATTTTCTGAACAAGGACCTGTTTTGCAACTTGTATCGCAAACCTGCCGAGTTTTTTAACGTTCATTTTCTTCTTCACAATGTCTCCGATCACTGCGTCCGGTTTGATTTTCAGTGCCTCATCCAAGGAGATCTGGAGCGTGTCGTTCTCAACCTTGTCGACAACTTCAAGGAGCTGATAAGCTTCTATCTCTCCTGAAAGTCTGTTAATAACTATTTCGACGTTTCTTTCTCCTGTCTTGTTCTTGTAAGCGCTCATGATAGCTTTCTCGAGTATGCTAATCGATTCTTCTACAGAAATTCCTTTTTCTCTTTCAAGTTCTCTCAATGCCTCTAACAACATCGGGCTGTTCATCGCTCAATCTACCTCCTATCAATCCATTGTTATTCTTCTATCTCTAAATTAGCAGATTTGATATCTTTGTAATCAAACGTAATTTCTTTTCCATCAACTTCGATTACAATCTTTTCATTTTCGGTATCAACGTTTCTAATGTAACCTCTAACCGTTTTTGTGGTCTTAACTTTTGCATAACTTCCAACAAATCTCTTAAAGTCGTCTATGCTTCGTAGAGGTCTATCGAGTCCTGGTGAAGAAACTTCGAGATAATATCTTCCTGGGATCAAGTCTTCTGAATCTAAGATTCTTTCAACTTCGTACGATACATTTTCACAGTCCTTAGTGCTAACGTAATCTTCGAGTTTGTCAATCACAATAGTCAGTATCCATCTTCCAGACTGCAATTTGTACTTCACATCAAAGAGTACAAGGCCATGTTTTTCAACAACTGGCTTAACCAACTCCGCAACTCTCTTTTCTATTTCCTTCGCACTTAGCATTGCAACCGCCTCCACCTCATAATTTTTTTTCGAAAAGGATAATCGAAAAACCGGGACAGTTGTCCCGGTTTTACAAATACACTTTCTCGGCTTCGAAAATCTGGCGGAGAGGGTGGGATTTGAACCCACGGGTGGTTTGTGGCCACCGCACGCTCTCCAGGCGTGTGCCTTAGACCCCTCGGCCACCTCTCCTTTGTCAGTTCGTGAAATGAGCATTATTATTATACCACATAGTTTCAAAAATTCAAGATTCAGCGTTACAAAAAACAGATTCTGACAATTTTAGAAAAAAGGTATGTCCCATGAGGGACATACCTTTGTCATTCTTCAGGTCTTCGCTCTTAGCAGATTACTTTTGACATAATCTTAGCTAATTCAACAAAGCTTTCTTTTAGGCTTGCTCCTCCAACAAGAGCACCATCGATGTCCTTCTTTACAAACAATCCGAAGAAATTTTCAGGCGTAACACTACCGCCGTAGAGTATTGTAACTGACTGAGCAACTTCTTCGCCATATATTTGACCGAGCAATTTTCTCACAAATTCATGAGCTTCTTGTGCTTGTTGAGGTGTCGCAACAACTCCTGTTCCAATTGCCCATACTGGTTCGTACGCTATTACAACTCTTGTAACCTCATCTGCTGAAATTCCGTAAAGACCTTCACGAACTTGCTTTTCCAAGACGCAGAACGTCAATCCTTTTTCCCTTTCTTCCAATGTTTCACCTATACAGAAAATTGGAGTTAGTCCCTCTTTCAACGCTTTCTTAACCTTCTTGTTGATAAGCTCATCGGTTTCTCCGAATATCTTTCTTCTCTCGCTGTGTCCAATTATAACTGCCTCTACGCCGAGTTCTTTAAGCATTTTTGGTGATACTTCACCGGTGAAAGCTCCAATATCTTCAAAATACATGTTTTGAGCAGCAAGTTTTATATTGCTTGAACTTACTACTTCCCGAACCCTATCAAGTGCAACAAATACAGGGGCTACGTATATGTCAAAAGAATTAAACCCAGCAAGCGCATTCATTAGCGTATTTGCAAAGAATTGCGCCTCACTGGGTGTTTTATTCATTTTCCAATTTCCAGCAAGAATAAATCTCCTGTTAATTATTTTTTTTTATCTGCGATTGATGTGATACCAGGCAGTTCTTTACCTTCTAAGAATTCAAGAGAAGCACCGCCACCTGTTGATACATGACTGAACTTCTTCTCAAGACCAA
The DNA here is from genome assembly GCF_900143265.1 of Fervidobacterium gondwanense DSM 13020. Taxonomy (NCBI): domain Bacteria; kingdom Thermotogati; phylum Thermotogota; class Thermotogae; order Thermotogales; family Fervidobacteriaceae; genus Fervidobacterium; species Fervidobacterium gondwanense. The sequence continues at coordinate 63,576 of NZ_FRDJ01000009.1, forward strand.
ATTGAGAGACTGCTGCTGCGCTGTCTCCACCGCCAACAACTGTTGTTACACCTTTTTCAGTCAATGAAGCAATGAATTCGGCAACAGCCTTCGTTCCAGCTGCAAAATCTTCGATTTCAAACACACCAAGTGGTCCATTCCACACAACAGTCTTTGCATCGGCAAGTTTTGATTTTATAAGCTCAATGCTCGCTGGTCCTACATCAAAACCGCTCCAACCTTCTGGAATGCCTTCTTCGCATGTGAAGACTTTCTTCTCAACCCCAGCCTCCATCTTCTGTGCACATACAGCATCGGTTGGTATAACAAGCTCAACACCTTTCTCTTTTGCCTGCTCAAGCATCTGTTTTGCAAGTTCAATTTTATCCTCTTCAACGAGAGAATTTCCTGTCTGTTTGCCGAGTGCTCTCCAGAATGTGAACATCATAGCGCCACCGATGATTATTCTATCTGCCTTGCTGAGAAGGTTTGTGATAACCCCTATCTTGTCGGAAACCTTCGCACCGCCAAGAACGACTACATAAGGTTTATCTGGGTTGAGTGTTGCTTTGGCAAGGAATTTAATTTCCTTTTCCATCAAGAAACCAGCAACTGATGGAATGTACTGCGCAATACCGACGTTACTTGAATGGGCTCTGTGAGCTGTACCGAATGCATCGTTAACGTGGAGATCCGCTAAACTTGCCCATTTTTTTGCAAGTTCAAGATCGTTCTTTTCCTCGCCTGCATCGAACCTTGTGTTTTCAAGCATCAAGACTTCGCCTTCTTTTAGCTCGGCGACAGCTTTCTCGACCTCTTCTCCGTAAAGTGCAGGTACGAATTTTACCTCCTTGCCAAAAAGCTCTGCAAGTCTATCTGCAACTGGTTTCAGCGTATATTTAGGATCTGGACCCCCCTTTGGCCTGCCGAGGTGTGAGAGAAGAATTACCTTTGCACCGTTATCGAGAGCGTATTTTATTGTTGGAAGAGCCTCGACTATCCTTGTATCGTCCGTAACTTTACCTTCTTTTGTCGGAACATTAAAGTCGACCCTCATTATTACCCTTTTACCCTTGAGCTCAACATCTCTTATCGTTAACTTTTCCATCTTATTCACCTCCATAAATTTCTTATCAAACATGAAGAATTATAGAAACAGTAGAAAAAAGGGGGACAAGTCCCCCCCTTATTTGGTTTCAAAATTAAAGCATCGTTGCAACTTTCTCGATTGTATCAACAACTCTGCAGGTGTAACCGTATTCGTTATCGTACCAGCTGTAGACTGTTACGAATGTTCCATTCATAACTTTTGTGAGTGTTGCATCGTAGATACCTGCGTATGTTGTTCCAATTATGTCAGAGCTGACGATCTCTTCGTCGTTGTACTTAATGATGCCTTTGAGTTTGCCCTCTGTAGCAGCTTTAACTTTTGCGTTTACTTCTTCCGCTGTTGTTGCTTTTTCCACCTGTACGCTCAAAACTGACATAGAACCATCTGGAGTTGGAACTCTAAGAGCCATTCCGTCGAGTTTACCCTTTACTTCTGGAACGACGAGAGCAACTGCCTTAGCTGCGCCTGTTGTTGTTGGAATAATATTCATCGCTGCAGCTCTTGCTCTTCTCAAATCCTTGTGTGGTAAGTCAAGAACTCTCTGGTCATTTGTGTAGCTGTGGACTGTTACGAGGTATCCTGTGACTATTCCGAACTCATCGTTGAGTACTTTAACAATTGATGCTATTGAATTTGTTGTACAAGATGCACATGAAATAATCTGGTGCTCTGGTGCGAGTTTATCTTCGTTACAACCGAATACTACTGTTATGTCCTCACCTTTTGCTGGAGCTGTGATTATAACTTTCTTCGCTCCTGCTTGAATGTGCTTCATCGCTCCATCTCTTTCTGTGAACTTACCTGTTGATTCAATAACAACATCGACACCAAGGTCTTTCCATGGAAGGTTCGCTGGGTCCTTTTCTGCGAAAACCTTTATCGTTTTGCCGTTTACTACGATGTTTCCATCAACAACTTTAACTTCTCCATCGAATGTTCTGTGTACAGAGTCGTACTTGAAAAGATGCGCTAAAGTTTCTGGTTTATCCAAATCGTTAATAGCGACTACTTCAATGTTGCTGTTGCGGCGGATGAGTTCCCTCAATACGAGCCTTCCTATCCTTCCAAAACCGTTAATAGCTATCTTCATCTTTCTCCCTCCTTCAAACTTCTGATGTAGAATACCTTCTTCGAATTCTTCATTCCTGCTCGTGAAAAATTGTACAATATAAATATTACATTTGCTATATATTCAAGGTTAATTTTTAAACATTTTTCGGAGCATACACGAGTATACAAGAATATAAGTAAGAAAGAACTTCTTTTTTTAGAATAGTTCGACATTATTATATCACAGAAAACGAAATTAAGCAATATCGACTGTACAATATCAAGTACTTACGAGTCATTAAACATTCACCCTCTTATTTTCACTTATTATTACCTACATATGCATATTTCAAAGATTTCTCTTGTTTTAAATATTTCTTGATATGTTATAATGCTTTCGAAAAGAAACTAAAAGAACAGTAAAGAGGCAGGGGGATGTATTGTGATAGCACAAGAATTAAAGAAATTGGCTATCATTTCTATGTTATTGCTCATTGGATTTATAATTGCTATGTCATTCATACTTGTCTACAATTTAAAAGTAAATTTCCAACAAGAACTAACATCATTTGGTAATTCAGTTGATGCGATTTTAGACTATGATAAAACAAATCTGAGAAAAAGCGTACACAGAATCCTTTCACATTTCTTAGTTCCACAGGATACTGCTGTCTATGACATCACAAGAGAAGAACTGAAAGAGCTATTTAAGAGCCTTGGGTTTTCGTTCATAGCCATGCTTGAACAAAATGGGCTACTGTACTATGAAGCGTTAAATGGTGACATAATTTTTGATGCCCAGAAATATCTTTCAACGCTAAACATAAAGACTATAGATAACATCGATTACTTTTTCATAAATCCTTCATCAAGTTTACCTGTCGATGTTTTTGTCTTCAATTTGGATGAAAAAATCTCAAAAGTTTTTACAAATAGTTCGCACAACAATTTTCTTATTTTAGGAAGGGTTTGGAAAGTTTCCGATTTCGTAGAATTTGAAAACATGACTGGAAGCTCCGTTGCTTTTTCAGACAAACCATTATCATCAACCTTCCGCTATTTGGTTTATTCAAAGGAACTTAGGGATGAAAGTGGCAATATCGTAGGATATGCTGTCTTTAAAAGACACGCGGTTTTCTTATCACGATATTTGCTTTTCTCATTCTTATTACTTTCCATGAGTGTTGGATTCACATTATTTGTCTTTCTCCTCTTCTACAATAGACTTCATAAACTCGCATTATCACCTTTTGACGATATAATCTACGCCATAGACAATCATACGCCAGACACTATTGAAAAATACATCTACAGAAACGATGAGATAGGAAATTTAGCTCGGACTGTAAAGAATTACCTTTTGCAAAAAGAACAGATAAATCTCTATTTGAAAGAACTCGAAAGCAAGAATGTAAGTCTCAGAACTCTTAATGAACAGATAAGAATGATGCTTGAAAAAGATATGCTGACTGGATTATTAACCAGATACGTGTTCAACAACCAAATCGAGAGATTGTATGTTACAAGTAAAGCCGATAAAATGCCGCTGTCTGCAATATATATCGATGCTGACAACTTTAAGAAGATAAATGACTCTTTCGGTCATAATACAGGCGACGAAGTGCTGAAGGATATAGCCGATGTTATATTAAAGAGTATTCGTACGAGTGATTTTCCAATAAGGATGGGGGGCGAAGAGATTTTGGTACTTCTGCCAGAAGCTGATATCAACGCAGCGTATTCTATTGCTGAGAGAATACGAATTAGAGTGGAGGAGAGGTTCAGAGATAAACCTTACAAAGTTACAGTGAGTTTAGGTGTTTCCCAATTGAAAGGTGAAGACAGTATTGAAAGTTTCTTGAAAAGATGCGATGAAGCATTGTACATTTCGAAAGAGAATGGCAAAAATCGAACAACTGTCTTATAATATATACCAGAACGTACTATAAAAATACAAATCATCGAGAGGTGAATGAACTTGTTCTTCAGTTTTTTGTTGCTTTTAGTTGGATTCTTCCTTGTTAGCTTTGGTGCGGATAAACTCGTTGAAGGGGCTTCGAATATCGCGAAGCGATTGAGAGTTTCTGATTTGGTGATTGGCCTAACTATCGTATCGTTTGGTACTTCCGCGCCTGAACTTGCTGTAAACATCGTCTCTGCTTTCAAAAAGAATTCTGAGATCGCGCTGGGAAACATCATTGGAAGCAACATATTCAATATATTAGCAGTAGCCGGAATTTCTGCGATGATAAGACCTATTGAGGTTCACTACTCAACACTAAAGAAGGAAATTCCATTAAGCTTCATAGCAGCGCTTACAGTATTAGCACTTGGAAACAAAGTGCCAAGCCTAATCACCCGTGGCGATGGAATCGTCTTGCTTTCGTTCTTTGCTATATTCTTAGCTTACGTGTTTGAAATGGCAAAGAAGGACAGAAGCATGTTCGAGGAAATGGAAAAGGGAAAATTGAAAGAAACAAGTCTAATAATTTCAATAGTCTATGTAGTAGGCGGACTTATTGGATTGACATTCGGTGGTCGATGGATCGTAACTGGGGCAACCGATGTGGCCAAGTTTTTTGGAGTTTCAGATAAATTGATAGGTTTAACGATAGTTGCGGCTGGTACCTCGATACCTGAGCTAGCGACTTCAGTTACTGCTATGATAAAAGGTAACAGTGAAATTGGGCTTGGAAATATTGTTGGCTCTAACATATTCAACATTTTCTTCATTTTAGGTGCGACTGCTGTTATAAATCCTGTTTTGTATAACACTGTTCTGAATGTGGACTTAACTTTACTCCTCATTGTAACTGCCCTACTTACAATATTCTCGAAAGATCTCAAAATCAACAGATTGGAAGGTTTACTCTTATTTTTGTCATACATCGGCTACACTGTCTATCTGATCATTAGAGGTTAATGGAGGCTGAGATGCCTGTACGAACACCTCGAGTATTATGGAGTATCTAAGAAAGTTATAGAAGCAATGAATATTATAGACAGGAGACTTTTCGTACCAGATGAGTATAAGGATGCTGCTTACTACGATACACCACTTCCGATAGGTTATGGTCAAACTATATCCGCTCCACATATGGTTGGAATTATGTGTGAATACTTATGTTTACAAGAAGGGGATAGTGTATTGGAAATAGGCACTGGAAGTGGTTATAGTGCTGCTGTAATGTCTATTATTGTTGGAAAGAGTGGAAATGTCTACACAGTCGAGATAGTTCCGGAATTATATAAATCAGCCTTAGAGCGACTTTCTCAGCTCGGTTTAAAGAATGTGCATGTAATTCTTGGTGATGGTAAAATTGGCCTTGAAGATTACGCGCCTTACGATAAGATTTCGGTCACATGTTACGCAAAAAAAATCCCTCCTGTTCTCTTACAGCAGCTGAGAGACGGCGGGATTTTAGTCATACCTGTCGGTAATGAATTTGTACAGACGTTAAAACGTGTTAAGAAAGATGGTAAGCACTTAGTAGAAGAAGATTTACTAAACGTCAGGTTCGTTCCAATGGTTTAGATCTTTCATTTTGTTATTCTTGTTGAAGCAAAGCACTTTCTTCTTTTAACTTCCTTATCGTCCATTGTCCCCAGGTATATGTCACAAGCGAAGCTGATGCATTACCTACTACAATTCCCCACCACACACCAGAAAGTCCTATCTTTATTATATCCACAAATAGCCACGTCCAAAAGAGTTGAAATATAATCGTTCGGATAATCGTTGCAAATAAACTCTTGAAACCGTGCCCTATACCTTGGAACATACCAGATGTCAGCATTCCCAACGGCGTTCCGGGAAGGAATAGACACAAGATTTTCAAAGCAGAAGAGATGTTATCAAGCAATTCGCCGGATGCTTTGGCATATGCAAATAGGAAAGCAAGCTGCTTCGAAAAAATAAATATTCCTAACATGATTGGAATGCTGAACAACTCGGCGAATTTTATCGCATACTTCAGTGAATTTTCAAGTTTGTTAAAGTCTCTTGCACCGTATGCAGCTCCTGTCACTGGCGTTACCGCTGAAGAAATGCCTATAATTGTCAGAGTACCTAAGTTTATAATTCTCCAAGCACCGGTAAATGTAGCAACTCCAGTATCGCCCGCACTTTTTAGTGCGAACATGTTCAAAAAGTAGATAGCTATCGACATCGTTACTTGTGCGAGTGCGGTTGGAAATCCGACTATCAATATATCTTTCAAATAACTGACTTTTAGGTTTGAAGCACTCATATCTACTTTCAAGAATGTCTTTTTCACAAAGATCTGGATAAAAATCATTAAGCTTGCTATTATTATCGATATTCCAGTAGCCCAGGCAGCACCTGCAATTCCAAGTCTTAACACATAAATGAATATTGGATCAAGAATCATGTTCAAAACTGAGCTCAATGTGACTATATACATGGGAGTTTTTGAATTGCCTTCCCCACGCAGAATTCCAGTTCCGGCGTTGTTGAACATTAGAGGGATACTGAAAAGATAAATTATGAGTCCATAGGTATAGGCGTAATTAAGCGTTTGTCCTTCAGCACCAGCTAATTTGAGAATAGGTCTTAGCGTTGCTATTCCAATCAGAGTTGTGAGAGTGCCAATTGCAACCGCCAACCACAGTGAATTACTTGCAACATTTCCCGCTTTTTCGTATTCCTTTGCGCCGATTTTTCTTGATATAGCTGAACTTGTACCAACGGTAATACCAGTCGCTATTGAGATGATTACCATATAAATTGGAAAGAATACCCCCATGCCCGCAAGGGCAGATGCCCCGAGACCTGCAACCCATATCGCATCAACGAGGTTATACAACGTCTGAACAAGCATGGCAATCATGTTGGGAATAGAAAGCCTTACAATTGCCTTTTTGTAATCACCGAGCAATAATTCCAAGTTTTTGTTTCCAACAGCTCCGCTTCTATTATCCATATTTTCACTCCTCGGAAAATTCTTGGTGGTTCATATTGAGATACGGAATTTCTTCATAGTCTCAATCGCTTCGAGTGCAACTTTTTCTCTGTTCTTTCCTGCATGTAAGAGCCCGAAATTTGCATACATTGGTTTAAGTTCACTCGCCGTTGTTATGTAATTTATCAGAGCTCCGCACATTGTATTCGATGGTAATTCTACTAGCTCTTTTCCGTCCAGCAATCGTGCAACGTTTAATCCCACGTACAACCCAGTCATAGCAGATTCTACATACCCTTCAACCCCAGTAATCTGTCCCGCAAAGAAAACGTTCGGCATCGATTTTAACCTAAGAAATCTATCAAGCACCTTAGGTGAATCTATATAGCTGTTTCTGTGCATTACTCCGTATCTTAGGACTTCGGCATTTTGCAGTCCAGGAATCATCTGAATAATCCTTTTCTGTTCGCCCCATTTCAGCCTGGTCTGAAAGCCAACGATATTGTACATCGTGCCTTCCAGATTCTCTTTTCTCAACTGAACAACAGCATAAGGTTCCTTACCTGTTCTTGGATCATTCAATCCAACAGGTCTCAATGGTCCATACCTCATAGCGTCCTTACCGCTCCGCGCAATTTCTTCTATTGGTTGGCATCTTTCAAATAACAATTTTCTATCAAAATCTTCCATCTCTATAACCTCGGCGTTGACCAGCGCGTTCCAAAATGCCTCGTATTCTTCCTTATCCATCGGGCAGTTTATGTAATCACCAGTTCCGACTCCGTACCTATCTCCAACGTAGCAAATACTCATATCGATACTATCAGCGCTAAGTATAGGTGCGACAGCATCGAAGAAATTGAACATACCACCTGTCATTTTTGAAATCCATTCAGCTAAAGGACCATCCGTAGTTGGTCCGGTTGCAATGACCCATATTCCTTGTTCCGAAGGCCAGTATACCTCTTCCTCCGCAACACTAACATTTTCATTTTGAATAAGCTTTTCGGTTATACAATCGGAAAACCTTTCTCTATCAACCGCCAAAGCCTTTCCAGCCGGCACTCTTGTTTTCTCAGCACAACTCAAAATAAGGCTTCCCAAGATATTCATCTCAGCCTTGAGTAAGCCCTCTGCATTTTTCAATTCGAAAGACTTAAGTGAGTTACTACAAACCAACTCTGCGAATTTGTCGCTCTTATGCACTGGTGATTTCTTAATCTTTTTCATCTCATGTATTATAACCTGATGACCTCGACTTGCAATCTGCCAAGCCACTTCACTACCAGCAAGACCAGCACCTACTGTTAATGATAAAATAAAAATGTACTGAAAGTGGAATATAAGGATGTACAAAATTGTACATTGATATGATATCCTTTCTCATAGTGAGGAGGGATATCAAATGCAGAACTTAACAGCACATTTAAACATGATAAGGGCGATGAAAATGAAACCTAACTTTTCAGAACTTGCAAGAATATATGGGATAGACAGAAGAACAGTAAAAAAGTATTATGAGGGTTATGAAGGAAAACCTAAGAATAGAAATAAACCAAGTAAATTGGACAAATACTATGATGAGATAAAATCAAAGCTTGCTATCAAAGGAGTTACAGTCAAGGGTGTTTATGAGTATTTAAAATCAAAAGATGAGA